>JAJFGQ010000060.1 GCA_021776075.1 Alphaproteobacteria bacterium
CTTGCCATCGATCAGGGAACAACCAGTTCCCGCGCTATCCTGTTCTCAAAGGACGGCAATATTCTTGCCATGGAACAGAAAGAACTGCCTCTTCATTACCCGCACAAGGGCTGGGTGGAACAAAACCCGGATGACATATGGAACGATACGCTTTCCTGTTGTCGCGCCGTTCTGCAAGACAGCATTGCCAGTATCGGCATTACCAACCAACGCGAAACAACGATTTTATGGGACCGTGAAACGGGAAAACCCGTCTATAACGCCATTGTCTGGCAGGATCGCCGTACGACCGATTTATGCCGAAAACTGAAAGAGGAAGGCCATGAACCGATGGTCACAGAACGAACGGGCCTGCTCCTCGATCCGTATTTCTCCGCTACAAAAATTGCGTGGATACTGGATAATGTGGACGGTGTACGACACCGCGCCGAAAAAGGTGATCTTGCCTTTGGTACGGTGGATAGCTTCCTGCTCTGGCATCTGACAGGTGGCACCGTCCATGCCACAGATGCCACCAATGCCGGACGAACGATGATCTTTAATATTCAAACGCAGGAATGGGATGAAGACCTCCTGAAGCTCTTTAACATTCCCCGCGCTTTGCTGCCTGAGGTCAAAGACAATGTGGCAGATTTTGGCAAAACCACGCCCGATTTATTCGGTCGTGAAATCCAGATTGGCGGTATGGCCGGGGATCAACAAGCCGCCCTGATCGGGCAAGCCTGCTTCAGCGAAGGTATGGTGAAGGCGACCTACGGCACGGGCTGTTTTGCCCTGATGAATAGCGGCGATACATTCCGGCAATCGCAAAACCGGCTGCTCACAACACCGGCTTACCGCCTGAACGGCCAAACGACCTATGCCGTCGAAGGGTCCATTTTTATGGCCGGGGCCACTATCCAATGGCTACGTGACGGCTTACAGATTCTCAAAGAAGCCAAAGACAGCGAAGCCATAGCTACATCCGTTCCCGACAGCAACGGTGTCTATTTCGTACCAGCTTTCACCGGCCTCGGCGCGCCTTACTGGGAGCCGGAAGCACGCGCCATGATTTCCGGTTTGACCCGAGAAAGCACAGCCGCACACATTACCCGTGCCGCACTGGAAGCGCAGGCTTATCAAACACTGGATTTAATGAACGCCATGAAAGCAGATACAGGCCATATACCGGACATCATCCGCGCCGACGGCGGGCTGGTTGCCAATCAGTTTGTCTGCCAATTCATTGCCGATATGCTGGATACGCGCCTTGAAATTCCGGCAGTTGCGGAAACGACGGCTCTTGGTGCCGCCTACCTCGCCGGACTACAAGCCGGCATTTATCAGGGGCTGGATGATATTACACAATCATGGCAACGCGCGCAGCATTATGATCCGCAAATGAAAGCCAGCGCCCGCGCCCTTCTTTATGACGGCTGGCAAGACGCCGTTAAAAGGGTTTTACTCTAACCGATCACAGCCTTTAACGGTGCGGTGAAGTCCCTTTGCGTGGACGGAGAGGTTTTCTCTCCCGAAACGCGCTTATAAAGACCTTTTAAAACATCCGGGTCAACACTCCGGCTTTCCAGAGCGCCGGGCGAAAATTCAAAGCCCAGTCCGCTGAACACAACACAGGATTCATTATTACCCTTGTTCGTCGACACCACGGAAAAGGAACCACCTTCCCCGGCAGTATCAAAAACCTCCAGAGCGTAGTTATTCTCCCCTTGTTTCATCTTGCCGCTTAAAACGCGTGTTTCCTTGTAAAGCTCTTTCAAAATGCCCTTCAACTCATCATAAGGCTTTGCTGTACCCTCCGGCCCGCACCGAAAGGTGCTTTTCCTGACGACATGGGATATAGGCTGCAATCGATTCTGCACATTGCCCTTCCCTTCAGGATCGGAAAAAGAGACAAGGAACCCATCATTCAAAAAAGCCTTCAGACCTTCGCCATTAGCTGATTTTAACACAGTCCCGCTGTTACCCTGTAACAGAAGCCAATTATCCTTGTTATTTTTAAAGAACATAATGGAAAGACCGTGATTATTGATCGTTCCATCACTCTCCCTGATCGGAACAAAACCGCCACCGACAGCTTTCCAGCCTTCTTTCTGAAGCTCTGTCATCATTTGATCCGGCGGTGCTTTTGCCGGAATGGCCTGAGCAGGACCGGCGGCTAGTAATGTTGATGCAAATAAGGCCACACCGGCAACGGCGGCCATAAATTTAGAACGCAAAGATTTATTGGATTTTTCCATCCTTACAGTCTCCCTTTTCTAGCAATTTACTTCCCTGTAACTTTTCAGAACCCTTTATTTCTTATCGGGCTCATTGCTTTTATTTAACATTATTATTTTAAACAAATCAATACTGATGAATTATTATGACTTTACTGTTTCTATAATTGAAATATTTAAGGGCTGACATCATTCTTATTTCGCGCTATGGTCATCTCCAATTTCAGATAGAAAAGGGATAAAGAACGATGAGCGAGGCAAAAATCGCCGATACGAAACCTGTCGAAGTGGAACTGGAAGAAGGGAAACGTTACTTCTTCTGCACATGCGGCCAATCTGAAAAGCAGCCGTTTTGCGATGGCTCTCACTCCGGTACTGATTTTTCGCCTCATATTTTTGAAGCTGAAAAAAGCGGCAAAGCGTGGCTCTGTGCTTGCAAAAAAACAAGCAACAAGCCGTTTTGCGACGGCACACATAAAACATTGTGTGATTAAGAGACCGGGGGAGCCCCCGCAGACTCTTAATAGAAAAGTAATATATATCGCGTAAAAAAAGGGTGACGCCCTAAAAGAAGAGCGCCACCCACAGTTTTACCGACCTGTTCTATTTGGATTTATGCAGGTCGATATAGAGACGGTGCCCCCGGCCCGACTTAGGACCGAGGACGCCGTTTAGGCCTACCGACATCGAATGACGTGCCTTCAATGTAAGACGCGCACCACCGCCTGCAAGAGCTTCAGTGCTGAAGCTCTGCAGGACCGGTGTTGATGTCGCCCGCCAATGCTGGATCGCATCCCAGGCAACATGCGGAAGATCAACCAGAACGACCGTACCATCCTCACTGGAAGTGAGGTTGTACTGCACCGCTCCGGAAAGCTCCAGAACAAGGCGAACCTTGTTCGGATGCTCACCGATCCGTACGCGTTTTACGAAGGCGGCCAATCCGCCATCGGTAGTTGTTGGAGCAGACTTCATCGTCCCCTTGGCTGCTGGAGCGTGGTAAGTATGGGCTACTCCACCACTTTCCGCTACTGACTCGTCAGCAGCTTGCTCCTCCTCAGCCTGCTCCAAAAGTGCGAGATCTATTCCATAAGAGAACAGATCATCGGAGGCGACCGTAACGGTCTCCGGCGGGACGTTGACTTGATAAGAGGGATCCGCACGGACTGTATATGTTCCGGGCGGGATAAATTCAAAGGTGTAAAAACCGTCATATGCGGTTTCGACCGTCTTGATAACTTCTCCGGCATGATCGACTAACTCAAGCTTCATACCGGGAAGGGGTGAACCGTCATCATAATAAACCGTACCGTCAATGGCACCGGTTTCAATCACGGGGAAATCAAAGCGGGGCAGCGCACCCTGTATGGGAATTGTACTATAACCCTCTACACTCGGTAAAAAGTACGGGTCATCCAGAGATGCCTCATCAATTCTGAGATTAACCATCTGCAGAGAGGGCGCATCAGCAACAATTAGTCCATTTTCATCCGTTACTTCGCGCGACCGTCCACCCTCAATACGCAACTTAACATCAGGTAAAGGTTCATCACCTTCGCTATATTGTCCATCCAAATCCTTGTCCCAAAAGACACGACCCAGAACAGGCGAAGTTCCTCTTTTTGATTTGCTGGTTAATGAATAGGAATCATCAGGGGTATAAGGATTAAGAGCGCTAGTAGCGCGCATAACAAAAGTCCAGCCGGTCCCCTCTTGGTAAGACGCATCAGCTGTCCCAAGAAATTTGTTAAAATCATAGCCAAGCTGCATGCTGACGCCCGACAAACGCGAAACAAAACCATGTTGTAAACTGAGTGCCGCCTGCAAGTCATTGCTCGCCTTATAACGGACCTCACCCTGACCGGATACCAACTGAGACAAGGGATGAATGGTATAACCAAAAGACCCTCTGAACTGTAAGGGCCCCATACGGGTCGTTGTTGTGATATTCCCCGCACTTCTTTCATGAAGCTCATCAATAAATGTGCTGGTTGTGTTATTCGAGACACGTATGCCGCCACGCGTAAAAGATTCGGAAGTATTCACGTCCGTTGTCACAACACCGCTTTTAAGTTCACGATGCTTAAGGTTCAATCGCAGTCCCAGACTACCCACGGGTAAACGAAACGATTTCGATGCCTGCACTTCACCCTGAAACACCTTCGCAGCAGTACCAAACCCGACCGTATCGCTTTCAAAGCCTCTGAAAAAAGCACTCCGGAAGTTAAGACTAACCCCTAGCACTTGTGTTATAAACCGGGCATCCACAGCATGCCCGCCGCCAGCCTCTCTATAAGCCTCCACCTCACCAACACCCAAAAGCGTTCCAAAAGACAGACCGGCCGTGGTGTAAGTCCTCTGCTCTTCCTGAACAGGAAGCTGAGAAACACTACCAAAAACGGTAAAATCGCGGTTCACACCGTATGAAGAACTAAAGGTCTTGGCCACACCGCCTACAGTGTTACTCGGCGAGTCATCCAATAGAAACAGGGGGCGCGCCACATCAACAAAACCGGTATTGTAAACAAACTCACCGGGAGACAGCATCTTCTGATTAATATTAAAATTCTGAACTTCTTCCCTGACTTGCCCTTGCGGCCCGTACATCACAGCCCGTATCCGATTGTTACCGGCATTCAGAATAACGTCTTCAAAGCGATATTCTCCCTCTTCATCGACAACCCCGAATTCAAGGAGAGAATTATTATTATAAAGTTCAATCTCCCAGCCCTGCGGACCTGTACCCTCCACCGTGATACGGTCAAACTCCCGTGCCTTTCGCAAAGGATCGTTGGAAAAAATAAAACCGCGCCCACCAATTCCACCTCTGACTAAATCACGCTGACGAAGATTGACGTCTCCGGCCTGAAAGCTTTTAACACCAGTCCCCAGAAAGCTCTCATCACCCACAGCCTTCCGCTCTAGCTTAAAGCGAATACTGTTAGGTGCCCGTATTTTTCCATCCCTGTAGGCATAACTGGCAGCAAAATCTGCATTCATCTTAGCCAATTGCAGAGCACCGGAAATAGAGTTTGCTCCATTTAAGGTCTTGGTCAGGGTGTCATACGTGTAGCTGGACTGCAGATCAACAACGGGCTGACTTAGAAAATGGTAGGGGTTGTGCACATACGGAAGACGCTTCGGCTCTACCCTCTGCTCCTTTGCGTCCGCCAGCTTTTCACGCTGCTCTTCACGCTTTAACTGTCGCTCAAAGGAAAGTTCTTCTTCGGGCTCCGTTACAATAACCAAGTTGGATAAATCGACCTGCATATTCACAGGCCATATTTTGTTCAAAAACTCTATCTGAACATAAATATCGTCCTCACCGATAATGTCGGAAGACAATAAGACATCGGGCGACAAGATCTCTTTCTTGCCACCGAACACAAACTCCCCCCGCTCACCATCAACGGTAAACGAATTTTCTTCCTGCGACGCGAACCCCGAAAAGTACGCGCGGCCAATCTCGGCCTCGATAAAGAACTCGAAGGCCTCCGCCAGTTCAATTACGGGCAGGTAATACCTGCCTTCGAACTGGTACGCAATCGTTCCCGGCGTAATAACCCATGAAGGGGGTATCACGACCTCGAATATCCACTCTTCAGCGTACGGTCGTTCCGTACTCCGAGCGGGTGGCACAGTTGTAGCAACAGCGAACACAATAAGGATCACTGCGCACATAATGCGCCTCAATATGACCGTCCAATGATAATTGCCCATGAATCAGAGCTGA
>JAJFGQ010000007.1 GCA_021776075.1 Alphaproteobacteria bacterium
ACGCCGATCAAATTAGCAGCACAACGCGCCGTCGTGCCGGCCACAAAATGCTCCATCAAACGCTGCTGTTTTTCTCTACTTAAACGACTCTTTCGCATGACCATACTGATAACCTTTCATAGTTATCTGGTACAGCCCCTATTTTTATTTTATGTAAATTATAATGCCGGGTGTATATGGGTTAATATTAACCCGTCAATTATTTTTAAGGTTGGCCGCCCGCGATAAAAGCTTTATGGATATTTAAAGAACAAAAAGAGGGAAATAAAAATGGATTGGTTTACAGCATATGGTCTTAACGGCTCTAGGTATGAGCCCAGCGGCTCTATGAACGCTGAAGAGAAACCGCTATCGCCTGTTCTTCTTTCACGGGATATTTTTAAAGGCCCCGGCAAGGGAACTGATTTAGGACCTGCTATCCGGCAAGTCGCCCATATCATTCATTCTGCTTCGCAGAACACGGCGGAAAGACATATTTTTATTATTAAATGATCAAAGTTTTGGAAAGATGTGATGAGTGAGATACGCAAAAATTTTGAGCGCGCCGCGATTTATTCCGGCTCTTTTAATCCGGTGACCCTTGGGCACCTGCATGTAATTGGTCATGCGACAAAGATGGTGGACAAGCTGTATGTCGCTGTGGGTGTCAATCCGGATAAAACACCGCTTTTTACACCGGAAGAGCGCATCAAAATGATTGAAGAGGATATCGCGCAGCATATAACGCCGCAACTGGAAGAGTCAGGTAATGACTGCCGGATTGAAGTTATTCAGTATCAGGGGGCAACCGTTGATGTGATGAAGGAACTGGAGCTTTCTCTTTATTTCAGAGGTATTCGCGGCGTTAAAGATTTTCAGGACGAAGAAGCCATGGCCCTGACGAATGCTGATCTTTTTGGCGAGGGTGAACTGGATAGTAAATTGCAGGATCAGTTTACGCAGGCCTTGATTTTTACAACAGACCCTCATCTAACAAAAGTGTCTTCCAGCACGGCCAGAGAACTTTGCCGCCTCGGTAAAGATGACGCGCTTTTGCGGTATGTGACGCTGTCTGTACAACAAAAATTGATCGCTAAAATGGAAGATGCCGGTTTAAGGCCTTAATAAATATGCCGGGTTAGTCATCTTTACGGCTACGGGTAATTTGTGAAAATCAAGGCCTGCGGTTCAGGAAGCGTCTTGATCTCTCGCGCTGTTTCAACGCCGATCCGGTTTTCGAAATAGGTTTTGGCCTTCTCAAGGTAATCAATGACCATGTCGAGACCCTTATCGATTTTGGCGCTCTCCTTTTGTTCAAAATGATGCAAATAATTTTGCCGGGTCAGGAAGATGAATTCGTCTATGTTGTCCTGATAACCCATTGTCTTTAAGGTGGATTGCGCCTTGCTTTCGAACAAATTGATGTTTTCAACGTTACAGCCTTCGGGTACTTTTCTTCTCTGCATGAAAAACCGGGCCGAGGCGGCCAGTCTCATGCATAAAATAAATTTAAAAAGGGCAACGGGCCTGTAGATAATGTTGTGCGTGGATTTGTCTGGTTTAAGATCGTCTGCCACCATCTTGTCGCCGAACAGAAGTTCTGCTGATTGATAGATATATTTATATTCGTTTTTGAAGTTTTTGAATGTTTTATTCGTCAGGGCAGACTTATAGAATAAGGGGTCGGTGGTGCCATTCTTTATGACATCATTGCGAATGCGTTTCAGATGATCCCGTATTGTTCCAATGCTCTCAATCATATTCTGATGGACGATAAAATCAGCTGTGCTGATGGGGGGTAAATGTTCTGATAGGGGCGCGGTCAATCTTTCCTGTTTTCGTCTGTGGGCGTCTTTTGCTTTTTCAAAGGCTTCGGGCTGGAAATTACCTTTGCCGGGGACGTGGCCGTTTATGGTGGCTTGTGGCATGCCGGTTGTGTCAAAGGCGATCCCTTCGCGTTCGGCAAAAGATTTGAAATGATTTTTATCCAGTTCCTGAATTTCGTTGTCTTGCGCCGGTTCCATAAAATCGGGTTGTTGTGTTTCATACAAAGCCAGTTTTTCGATAGCCTCAAAAAAATTGAGTTTGTCTTTCTCATATAAAGGCGTTTGTTTGATCGAAGGAGCAAAGGTGGGTGTCTTATTTTTGCTATCGGTATGATGAATCCCATATTCCATTTTTTTCAGACACCAGCCTTGGCCCGGCCAGTAATAGGTTTCCATCCATTCTTTATGGTCGCCTGTTTTTTCCAGTGTATTTACCAAGCTCCGGGTCCGGCAGAAATCACCATAGACAGCGTGCTTGAAGGAGTCTTTGAGGTTTTGATCTGTAGACGGTTGTTTTTTCTTTTCAAAAAAAGCCATTGTTTTTTACAATCCGGGGGATGGCAGCTTTGTGGTTTTGTTTTGATACTCCTGAATATCGACATCGCTCTTTTTAAGAAAATCCTGACGCACAGAGTCAAACCAGTCTATGATTTGATCCAGCTCGGCCAGATCAATATTGTCATCTGTGGTTTTTAGTACTTCCCGTTCGACAAGGCCGCGGCCTTCTTCTGCGGTATAGCCAATATCTTCCAAGCGGACGATGGCAGCCTCTACCGCGGTTTCTAAGCGTTCTTCCGTGTAAACTTCTTCATCATTTTCCGAGATTGTATAATCATAATGATTAAGGCCGTAGTGAAATTTGCAGGCGATGGCTTTCCATGCATAGAACTCAAATAATACAGCGGCTCTGTAGAATTGCATTGTTACGGCTTCTTCTGCTGTTCCCTGCTGTGTGTTAGCGGCCTCTTCTTTGTCTTCCTGTTTTGTTCCCAGACTATTTTGAATTTCTTTCCAAGCGATATCGCATATTTCACCAAAAGAGTTGAAATAGCCGGAATAATGCTGCTCATCGAGGTCTGAATCTTTTTCCAGCCCTGTTTTTAGTGCTGTTTTGACATGGTCTTTGAGCCATTTTAACGCGCGTATGATTTCTCCCGCCGTTTCATATTCTTTGTAGAAAGAGGGCGCAGAAGAAAATTGTTTCAGCGGCAGCAATATTTGCGGAAAACCATGGAATGATGTTTGTTTGGATTTGTTCGCCTCTTCTGCTTTTGTGTAGGCGTCTTCCGAGAAGGAAGCTTTGACGGCGTGGATGTTCCCGTTAACGGTAGGGTGAGGAAGTCCGGCTTTGTCAAAGGCAATCGCTTCTCTTTCTGCAAAAGATGTATAATGTTTGTGCCCCAGTTCTGAAATTTCATCAGGGTCAAGCGGTTCAAGATTTAGGGGTGTCGTTTCGTATTGCGAGAGAAGTTCAATGGCATCAAAGAAAGAAACAGCTTTATCTGTTTTGGCTGTCGGGTAGGGTTTTTGTGTTATGGACGGCTCGTTTAGTTGCGTGGTGTCATTCGCTCTCCATTCTTTACGGATAACAAACCAGCCGGCGCGCGGCACATGATACGCTTCCAGCCATTCTTTCTGGATCACTATCGAAGCGTGGGCCGGTCGATAGGTTTGGGTTCGGCAAAAATCACCAAATACAGCGTGCCTGAAGTGATCTTTCAGGGCCTCTTCGGCTTCGGACAGGGAAGTCTGATCCTGTTCCCCGTCTTTTGTCGCGTTTTTTCCGGTCAATCTTTTTCTCATGACGTTTCGCGCCTTTATTACTCAGTTTTTATTTTTCAGAACATCGGGGGCACTTTAGCAAGATAATTTTCATAGTGCAAGAAATAAAGCAAGATACGCGTTGGTGCGCCGCTGTGTTATGAAAAGATTTGACTTGCGAAAATTGTATATGGTAGGTATACGTATATTTTTTGGGGAGAAAATAATGGCTTCTTCAGAGTTTAACCAAATGTCTTTTGATATCGCCGCCATGAAGGGCGATGTGAAGACGATTAAGGCCTTCAAAACGAAGGCCCCGGATATATTCAAAAAAGGGGCTTATACTGCCGCCTGGTGTGCAGCACGCGACGGCCATGTTGAAGTCGTTAAATTTATACTTGAAAATGAGCCTGCGGCTAAAAAAAGAATTGGCAATATGTTCGAGGTTGCTGTGAATAATAACTGTCTGGATGTTTTGAAGTATCTTGAAGAAACTGATCCGACGGTCATCGAAACAAACGGTCCGGCGGCTTTTTATGAAGCTTTTTTTAATGTGCAGGCCGATACAATGCGTTATCTGGCACCTAAGTTGTCCGATCATATTGTCCGCCATATCCTTATGGATGGCGGGATAGACAAAGTGAGATACGCCCTGGAAATGGCTCAGTCTATAAAACAATCCGCCGGGAAATCTTTGCAGGATGGCCAAGACCCTCAAATGATTAAGGAGTATCTGGATAGCCCTGTTCAGGGTTATGATGCTTACAAAAGAGGGGCTGAAACCATTTTGGAGCTTATGATTCAGTATATAGATAAAAAGAAGCCCGGGAATTCCCCTTCGCCCTGATCAAGAAACGGCCCATTCTAAATTTTTCTGCTTGTGTCCTTCTGCGCCCTGCTTTCTACTATGGGCCATGAGTCAGCAGAATAAAAACAACGGCAATAAAGGCGATTTGACGACAGGGTCTCTTGCCGGCCATTTGCTGCGCCTCACCATACCCATGATCTGGGGGATTTTTGCGATTATCAGTTTTCAACTGGCCGATATTTATTTCGTGTCTTTGTTGGGTACGGAAACACTGGCCGCGCTGAGCTTTACCTTTCCCGTGAATATGGCCGTGTTTAGCCTGGTTATCGGGATGGGTATTTCCATGTCATCCGTGTTGGCCCGGCAGATTGGCGAAGGCAATCAGGATAACGTGAAGCGTATTGCAACGCATGGCCTGATTTTGGCGCTTATGGTCGGGCTTTTTGTTGCGGTTTTGGGCTGTGCCGTCATGACCGGGCTGTTTCGTGCCATGGGGGCCTCTGAGCAGATATTGCCGCTGGTTAAATCCTATATGCCTCTGTGGTTTGCAAGCAGCGCGTTTTTGACCATTCCTATCGTCGGAAATGCCATCATGCGGGCCGGTGGTGACACGCGGACCCCGGCGCTTATTATGACTGTGGCGGCCCTGACCAATGTTATTCTCGATCCCATCCTGATTTTCGGCCTGTTCGGTTTTCCTGCGCTGGGTTTGCAGGGCGCTGCTCTGGCGACGTTGATCGCCAATATCTGTGCCTCGGCAGCGGGGCTTTATATCCTGTATGCACGGAAGAGAGTCTTATGCCGCGACGGTCTTCATCTTTCGCTTTTTAGTGATTCATGTAAGCGCCTTGTCTTTATTGCGGCGGCTGTGGGGATAACGGGTATGTTTACGCCTTTGGTGAACGGCTTCATTATTTCTCTGTTGGTTCAATACGGACCGGAGGCTGTGGCCGCCTGGGGTATTGTCACGCGGGTGGAAGCCTTTGCCTTTGTTGTGATTATGGCGCTGGCTTCCGGCATGTCGCCTGTTCTGGGGCAAAACTGGGGTGCTAAAAAATATGACCGCGTTCATGAGACCTTGAACAGAGCCTTCGGATTTGTCTTCCTGTGGTCTTTGATTGTAGCCGTTATCTTGGGTGTCGGCAGTACCTTCATTGCCGGTTTGTTTTCCGACGATGCAGACGTTGTTTGGATTGCGTCCCTGTATTTCTGGATTGTGCCGGTGTCTTATATCTTTGGCAATTTGATCAATGGTTGGGTATCGGCCTTTAATGCGCTGGGGATGCCCAAGCGCGCTTTCCTCATAACCGTAGGGCGTGCCTTTGTCCTGACCGTACCTTTGGTCGGACTGGGGAGCGCTTTGTATGGCTATCCCGGTATTTTTGTAGCACTTGCCGGGGTCAATATTGTGGCCGGCATAGCCATCCATTTATGGAGCTGGCATGTCTGCCGTGTGAAGGAAGATACGCCGGTTATAGCTTAAGCGCGCGTTAGATTTAATAATTTAAATCGTCATCTTTCCAGTATTTCGTACCTTGCAATGTTGCCTGCAGGGCCAGCCCCGTTTCCGTGAGTTGATAGACTTTAACGTCCGGCATAACATCAACAGCGCCGCTCAGTTCGCCGCCTTTTTGACCGGCTTTGGCGGCGGCATCGGCCTGACCGGAAAAGTCCCAGCCTTTGTCAACAAACTGATTGAAGGATTCCTGATCGCGGAAGATAAAGACAGCCCGGAAATCTTTAACACCAAGGCCCAGTCCTATACCGGCAGACGCCATTTCCATGAAGATTTCCTGACCGCTTGTATTGCTGTGGGCAATGCCATAGCCGTAACCCGCCGATACAAAGAGTACATTCACGCCGACATCAGAAAAGACGGCATAACCGGCAGCTTTACTGATTTCCTCCCGGGCGCGAGGTTCTTCTTTGTAAAGCCGCGTCAGAACTTTCTGGCGCATCTCGTAAACCTCCGCCCGGTCTTCGGCATCGTCGGCGAAGGCAGGGAAGGGTAGGATGGCTATGAAAGCGAGCGTTAATAATAAACGGGTCATGGAAGAGTCTCCTGTGGCGGTGTCTGATTCAAACCAGAGAATATAGTTATTCCCATTAAGAATAAGACACTATCGTCACCCCCGCGATCCTGCGATAGCAGGATAAGACCGGCGGGGGTCTGGTTATGAGCATAGCACAGTGGCGCACTTTATTTTTCCGGATGCCCGCATAAAGCGGGCATGACAATGTCTTATTCTTAATGGGAATAACTATAGCTTACAATGCGCTCCCGGAAAAGGTGATTATGTTGCTATTTATATTTGATTATAGCATTGGCCAACCTGTCGGCAGATTCAGGCGCAAATCTGAAAAACAACTCCGGCTCAATCAGTTCAAGCTCCATGAGGGCCAATTCATTATCATTATCATTGATAATATCGACGCGGGCATAGAGGGGCGCTGCGGGGCAACGGGCAATGGCCTTGTTCGCGAATATTATTTCCGCCGTTGTCGGTGTGTAGGGAATAACCTTTCCGCCAAGGCTGTCCTGCACTCTGAATTCCCCTTTTTTTACAGTTTTTTGGATAGCGTGTGTGTGCTGTCCGTCAATAAATGTTAGGGAGACTTCTCCTTGTTTCAGGATTGTATTCTGAAAGGGTTGCACCATCAGGGCTTTTGTCGAGAGCAGTTCCTTAAAACGCGGTTCAAAATCTGCCTGTGTTCTACGGGATATCCTGTATGTGTCTTTTCCTCCGGCTGAAACAGCGGGTTTGATAACAATATCGCCGGTCTCCAGATGGCTGAACAGGTCCGTGAGTGTTTCCGCCGTATCAGGCGCTAGAAAAAGGGTTTTTATGGTGTTTATGCCTTTGTCCGCCAGATCGTTCAAATAGCGTTTATTCAGGTTCCATTGAATGATCTCAGGGGTGTTCATGATACGGGTCTGCGTCTTTGTTCGATCAAGCCAGAGTTTGAATTCCTCGAGTTTATCATAGTAATTCCATGTACTTCTGATGACAGCAAGTCTTGTTTGTGTCCAGTCAAATGCGGGGTCGTCCCATGCCAGCTTTTTGACAGTGATGCCTTTTGTTCTTAAGGCCAAAATCAGACGTTGCTCCTCCTGCAAAGCATGAAAGGATTGCACCGAGTCTGTCGCTGTGACGGGGTTGAGAAGGCGCGTATCTGTAACAATAGCAACATCCAGCATCATCTTCATGCCGCTTCTGTCTTGGAACAGTGCCGGTCTGTGCCGGTGAAAAGTCCTGTTTTTTCCGGTGCTTCAAGCTCTACCAGATCAACTTTGGTGGTCAGCCCTTTAAGGTCTGCGGCAGGCAGGCTTTCCAGCCGGTCAACGATA
>JAJFGQ010000061.1 GCA_021776075.1 Alphaproteobacteria bacterium
GACATGATCACAGGCGAATAATCTTTGCGCCTTCTCTTAAAATAATATAGATGTTGTCTTCAGTCGGAGCGTGGCGCAGCCTGGTAGCGCACTTGCATGGGGTGCAAGGGGTCGGAGGTTCGAATCCTCTCGCTCCGACCAATTAGACAGGAAGCACCCTTTAGGGTGTTTTTTTAAATCCGTTCCAGATTCTCATTAGTTTATTTACGGAATGTTTATCAAGCTTTGTTACGATTATTACGATTCTTATTCAGGGGGGCGTATGGAACATAAGAGTGCAGATCAATTAAATCCGAAACAATTAGAAGGAGAACTGCGCTTAATTCTAAGAGGCTTCAATAAAAAGTGTCTTGATAACGAAGAGATGATGGATAAAGTTCTTCCTACGGAAGCAAGAGGAAGAACTTCAGGTTAAAGTGTTTTCGTAACAGGTTTTTTAGGGGATTCCATTAGAGATTTTGTACCTCTGTTTTTTCCTGCTAATTCAGGGGCTTTGACGAGCTCTTTTAACAGGTATTCTTTTTGGGGACTCAACGAAACAGACTTTCTTGGTAAAAAAGAGTTTTCCAGAGAGAGAGGGGATCCCACCAGAGCAGAAATAGCAGACTCTATTGATAAAAATATCGTGAAGAAAAATAATGGCGTGGATAGTAGTGCCCATCGTTATTTGTATCAGGTTGGATTGTACTGCATTCAGTCGATCTGCCCGGGTTTCTATGTCGAAAGAGAAAGAGAACAAACTGAACAAGCGCAACTTGAAGCCTTGGAGCAAGGTGGTGTAACGCTTTCCGATTTTGCAAAGAGATTAAAGGAAAAGTGTAGTGATAATGAAGTTTTTAAGCATAGCTGGATGGGGTTGGGATTGTTTAAAGATCGCTACGCTGTTTTAAAGGAAGATAATTTTGATGGCTTTTTAAAGGATTTAGAGAAAAGAGGGCGCTGGTTTTTTGTTTCAAAACAATCGGATGAAGAACGCTTTCTGGAATTATGGCCGGCTGATTCACTAAAAGAAACATTCCAGGCGTTACTGTCGGAAAAAGAAATGTCGCCGCAAGTAAAAGTCAGAAAATTCAAACCTTCCAAAAATATTTGAATTTCCTCGGATTGAAACGGAAACAACAGAGGCTAGGGCTTAAGAGTGCATCCCGGTTTTGGCGTGTTGGACTTAAGGCGTCCGCCAAGGTCAATTTCCATGCCTGTTTCTTCTTTCATTTTGCCGATTTCCTTGAGGATACCGTGATAAAGAGTCCAACCACCGGATCTTTCAACGTTCTCAGAGTCATAGTCTTTGATAACCGCGCTCCATACTTTGCTCAGTCTTTCATTAATCATGCTCTGAAAGGCTTCTCTGTCTTTAGCGCGGCTGGCATGAAGCGGTATATTCGCAGAAACAGTGTGATCGTCCTTGGTACAACCAATGGCTATGGCGTTATAGGAATGTAAATTGACGATTTCAGCTGCGGCGTTATCGGGTGACCCTAATGATACAGCGGCGGTAAAAGCGGCTATAACAGCTAATGGTCTAATGAAATTTTTCATGATTTGCTCTCCTGTTATTTACATATAAAAATTGCACGCAGCTTATGACCCTCTTTGGATGGCTTTATGCAGCCATAGCCGTGCTTTGCCTAAGGGCTTGATCCAGATCGGAAATCAAATCATCCGGGTTTTCGATACCGACAGAGATGCGGATGACATCCGGCCCGACACCAGCTTTTATTTTCTCCTCATCAGAAAGCTGGGAATGTGTTGTGGAGGCCGGGTGGATAATCAGACTGCGCGTATCGCCAATATTGGCCAGATGTTTAAAGAAATTTACGCCCTCTACAAGCTTAAGGCCGGCTTCATACCCGCCTTTGACGCCAAAAGTAAACAGGGCGCCGCCCCATCCCTGACGCATATATTTTTGTGCCAGTTCATGACTGGGGCTTTCCTTCAGTCCTGCAAAACTGACCCAGGAAACGCTATCGTGATTATTGAGGTATTCGGCAACTTTTATACCGTTTTCGCAATGTTGCTTCATGCGTAAGGCCAATGTTTCCGTACCCAGAATAGTTAGATATGCATTCATGGGTTGTTGCCCCATTCCCAGGTCACGGAGCCCTACGGCATGGTTATGCATGGCAAAAGCATTGTCGGGGAAATCACGGGAAAATGAAATACCGCGATAGCCGCCGTGGTTTTCTTCGCTCAGAGCCGGGAATTTGTCCTTATGTTTTGCCCAGTCAAATGTACCGCCATCAACAACAACACCACCCATAGCATTGCCGTGGCCACTCAGATATTTTGTTGTGGAGTGGGTGACGATAGCCGCGCCGAAATCAAACGGACGGCACAAATAAGGCGTAGCAATCGTATTGTCGACAATCAATGGAATGCCGGCATCTTCGGCAATTCTTGCAACGGCTTCTATATCTGTAATAACGCCTTCCGGATTAGAGAGGCTTTCTACAAAGATAAATTTTGTTTTCTCCGTCAGCGCTTGTTTGAAATTTTCAGGGCTTGTCGGGTCAACAAAGTTGCAGTGCCAGCCGAAAGAGCGGGAGAAGCTGTCTCGAAACTGGCTGCATGTTCCACCATATAGCTTTTGAGAGGCAACAAAATCGTCACCACTGTTCATGAGTGTGGCAGCAGCCAGCATACTGGCGCCCAGACCAGAAGCTGTACAGGTTGCGCCTGTACCGTTTTCCAGCGCGGCAATCTTTTGTTCCAGCGTGTTAACAGTCGGGTTTGTCAGACGGGAATATATGAAACCGGATTCTTTCAGGCTAAATAAATTGGCTGCTTGTTCTGCGTTTTTGAATACAAAGGACGTTGACTGGCAAATGGGAGGGCTCGTTGCGCCTGTAACAGGGCAGGGCTCTACACCGCCGTGAATAGAGAGTGTTTCAAATTTCATATCCGTGTTATCTGCATTGCTCATGGCTTTTATCCTTTTTGCTTTGTAAGGTTACGGTATTATAATACCACTCATGTACGCACCTGATTTATATAGTAATTTTGTCGGTGCCGTGTTGTTTTTTTATTGACAATCCTTCGCGCGTCCTGCATAACCACGCTGTCCATAAGAGATGGATTGTAAAGCGTGTGCATTGTGCCTCTAAAGCGGGGCAAAAACAAGGTGAAATGCGATGAAAACTTATACTGCAAAACCAGCCGATATTGACAAGAAATGGATTCTTGTTGATGCGGAGGATGTTGTCTTGGGTCGTTTAGCTGCTGTTGTAGCAACGCGGCTACGTGGCAAGCATAAACCACAATTTACGCCGCATATGGATTGCGGTGATAACGTGGTCATTATTAATGCTGAAAAAATACGCCTGACGGGTAAGAAACGCGATCAGGATGTTTTCTATTGGCATACCGGTTATCCCGGTGGGATCAAGGGACGTTCGAAAGGGCAAATTCTGGATGGAAAGCATCCGCAGCGTGTTGTAGAGAAAGCTGTGGAGCGGATGTTACCACGTGGTGTCATGGGACGTCAGGTGTTTGGTAATTTACGTGTCTATGCCGGAGCAGAACATCCCCATGAGGCTCAGAAGCCGGAAGTTTTGGATGTTGCGGCAATGAACCCGAAAAACAAGAGAGTAGGATAGGATCATGGCGAAGAAAAAAGATGAAGAAGAAGCCAAGGTAGAAAAAGTAGTGGAAAAGCCGAAAGCCAAAGCTGAACCAAAAGCTAAAAAAGCTGCGCCTAAGGCGAAAGCTGCTGCAAAGAAAAAAGCGCCTGTGAAAGATTTGAAGGATTTGGCCGAAGCGGTGGCGACGGCAGAAGCGGATCCAGTAGAAGAGGCTCCTGTAGAGGAAGAAAAAGCGGAAGCGGAAGAAGCCGTAGTGGTGGAGCCGGAAGCGCGCAAGCCAAAACTGGATGCGCAGGGCCGTGCTTATGCTACAGGGCGCCGGAAGGATGCTGTGGCCCGTGTTTGGATCAGGCCGGGCAAAGGCAGTGTTGTTGTGAATGGTCGGGATCAGGTAACTTATTTTGCACGCCAGACGCAGCGTCTTGTTTTGAACCAGCCTTTTTTGATCGTGAATCGCATGGGGCAGTTCGATGTTATGTGCACAGTTAAAGGTGGTGGCCTGTCCGGTCAGGCTGGGGCTGTCCGTCATGGTATTTCACGGGCATTAGAAAATTTTGACCCCGAAATGCGTCCGACTTTGAAAAAGGCCGGTATGCTGACACGGGATTCCCGGATTGTTGAACGGAAGAAAATTGGCAAGCACAAAGCCCGTCGTTCTAAACAGTGGGCAAAACGCTAGATTTATTATTATTTTTCAAAATTATAAAAAGGCGCTCTGGTTTTCGGGGCGCCTTTTGATTATCATCTGCGCATGACAGCTTTCATTCTTCCCTATTGTGATGTTACACCACAAATTGATAAATCGGCCTTTATTGCGCCGACGGCGACGATTATCGGTGATGTAACAATAGGGCCGGATTGCGGTATTTGGTTCGGTTGTGTTTTGCGGGGCGATGTGAATGATATCAAGATCGGGGCACGGACCAATATACAGGATGGTACGGTTGTGCATGTGGCCTCGAATCTTCAGGGGACCTATATTGGTGATGATGTGACTGTCGGGCATATGGCCCTTATCCATGCTTGTACAATTGAAGGTGGCGCGTTTATAGGCATGCAGGCATGTGTCATGGATGGTGCAAAAGTGGAGCGTGGCGCTATGGTCGCCGCAGGGGCTCTGGTGACACCCGGAAAGCTTATTCCGGCGGGTCAGCTTTGGGGGGGTAGTCCGGCAAAATATATGCGCGATTTAACGAATGAAGACCGAAAACAGGCCGCATGGTCCTCTTCTCACTACGTTAAGCTGTCTAAAGAATATTCTTCTTGACTTTTTGTCATTAATATAGGAATATAGTCCCTATCAACATCCCGAGTGCGTCTCGCGGGTGTTTTTTTTACAAAATTTTTAACAGAGAAGGAGAAAGGGGCTATGGCGCTTTTTAGTAATTTTACGGGCTTTTTAAAGAAGGCTGTAGGCAATAACATGACAAATAAAGCGGCGGACGTCCGCACATTCACCCAGAAATTCTTCGGGCATAGGCAGATAGCCGTTATCCTGCGGTGGAGCTTGCGTTGTAACACAGGCCGTTAAAAGCAAAGCCAGTATGATGGTGGTGAGTATTCTCATGCTTCAAACCTAACCCCTGATTGCGGCGGTATCAAGGGCGGTTAAGGATTGAAACTGAAAATGATGACAGTAATCAGGTCGCTTGTGAGTTGAGAGATTAGGTATGTTTACCGATTTTTATTTCTCCGGTTTGGGGATTGGGTTGGTGAACGTGTGGTAATCATCGTTATACTCTGCGATCTTTCGGTAGAAATCCTTCAGGATATTTTCCATTGCCCGAGCTGTCGTGCTGTTGTGAGAGCTGTAATACATTGTTCCACAAAAGGATTTAGTGCAGCGCTTATGATTGTTATTGAGGTGCCAGTATAATTGACCCGTTCCAACTTTAATTTTTTGCAATGAGTCTTCTACCTCTTGTTGGGTTTCAGAATCACCTTTAAACAGGACTGTTTCGGAAAGGTAAATAATATGGTCTCGCATGCATAATGCGCTATTTAAGATACCTTTACGTGCGCGGCTGTTATCAATGCTATTCCGATCTTCTTGTGAGATAGCCCAGCACGCATCAATCACTTTCTGGGCTTCTTGCTCGGCTTTATCAAAAGTATTTTGATCCGATGCCTGTGCAACAGATGAGAACAAGGAGCAAATGAGAAATATTGAAAGAAATAGTTTAATCATAGTCGGAGCTTATCCGCAGATTGTGACGACATCAAGATGCCGAGTAGTTATCTCATCACTTAAAACGCGGGTTTTCTTTTTCCCAGCATTGTTTCAGGCGATGTCGCTTGTTGTTTTTTGAGCCTTTGAAAGTCATCCTGGATCATGCCGAAATAATCCATAAGTTGAGATTCCATAGCATCCGATAGCACGACAATCTTACCTTGTTCCCTGTATGCTTTTTCATCAATTGTATCAGGGGGCATACCAATAAGGGGGGCTATGAATTTACCACCTACATAGGCACTGAACTGCGGGACGCCGTTAATAACAATTTTGTCTGTTCGTTTATTGTGCGCGCGGTCCGGCGCATATTCTCCGGCAATGTCTGCATTTCTTGGATTGGCAACATCAACAAGAACGAGTATGCCTTTGTTTTCACCCTGATGTTTTTCAAATACATTGACCAGATAGGGCTTCAGATTGTTGCACCATACGCATTCCGGATGAAAAAACATGACATAGACCGGTTCCTCAGATGAGTGTTTCATGATTTTTTTAAAATCGAGTCCGTCATTCATAAAGAAAATATCATCGTTGTTTTCAACGGCTTTAAGAGCTTGTGCCGTCAGTGATTCCAGAGACGTTTGGCGGGGGGCTGTGAGCTGCTGCGTGTTTTCCTGTGTGTCCTGCGCCATGGCAGAGCGCGGAGACTCTGTCAGCGCTGCAACGCCTGCGAAAATCGACAATAAAATAGCAGCGGCCTTGTTCGAAAATTTTGATTTTTTCATTTTTTATACTCCCTGTGGCTTAGCCTTATGAGGAGTTAAGACGAGTTGGAGAGGTTCTGTCAAATTGTTTTTAATGGGCTTTCATTTTCACGTAAGATCCCGGCGCCTCTTCGATAGGTTTCAAGGGGCCTTCGCCGGGTGTGCGGGGGGGCACTTCAGGCCCGGCATGCTTTTTGAGCCAGCTACACCAATGCGGCCACCATGAGCCTTCGTATTGCTTGGTTTGTTCAAGCCATTCATCTGGTGCTCCCGGTGTTTTATCTGCATGCCAGTAGCAATATTTTTTCTTGTCTGGCGGGTTAATAACGCCGGCAACATGGCCGGATGCAGCCAGTGTAAAGCTTACCGGCCCTTTGAGCATTTGTGTTGTGGCATAGGTGGCTTTCCAGGGGGCAATATGGTCTTCTTTTGTGGAGAGAAAATAGCAGGGCGTTTTAACGACCCTCATATCAATGGGTGTTTTTTTCATGGTCACGCCGCCCGGTTGGGCAAGAAGATTGTCACGATAAAGCTTTCTTAAATAAAAACTGTGCATGGCAGCCGGCATATTTGTCGCGTCATCGTTCCAGTAGAGAAGATCAAAAGGGAAGGGCTCCCGACCCATCAGGTAATTATTAATGACAAACGACCAGATCAGGTCATTGGCACGGAGTAGCGAAAAGGTTTGTTTCATAACATCGCCGGAGAGAATGCCTTTCTCCGCCATTTTTTTATCCAGAAGGGCTAATTGTGAATCATCCATGAACAATTTCATTTCTCCGGCCTCTTCAAAATCAACGAGGCTGGTGAGGAATGTTGCTGAAGTCACGCGGTCTTGCTGTTTTTTAGCGGCGAGCCATGCCAGTGTTATAGCCAGAAGCGTTCCGCCGAGGCAGTAGCCGAGCAAATTACAATCCGGCTCACCTGTCGCTTTTTTAACTTGTTCCATAGCATCAAGGACGCCTTCTTCCATATAGTCTTCAAAACGTTTTTTCGTGAGATGTTTGTCAGGATTAACCCAGGAGATCACAAAGACCGTATGACCCTGTTCTATGGTCCATTTTATTAGGGAATTATCGGGGCGCAGATCGAGGATGTAATATTTATTAATCCATGGCGGTATGACGAGCAGAGGGCGTTTATATACTTGATCGGTTGAGGGTTCATATTGAATGAGTTGCATCAGGTCATTTTGATAAATGACTTTACCGGGCGTGGTCGCAATGTTTTCTCCCAGTTCAAAAGCATCATAATCAGTTGTACTGATATCCAGCGTGCCATGACCGCGCTCCATATCTTCCAGAAGGTTTTCAAGTCCCCGGATCAGGTTTTCACCCTTGCTGTTCAGGGTTTCCTGCAAGACTTCGGGGTTGGTCAGAACAAAGTTGCCCGGTGCCATGGCGCTGACGAACTGACGCATGTAAAAGTCAACTTTCCGGCGTGTGTCGTCATCCAGCCCTTCTGTTTGCTCTACGGTGTCCTGAAGGCATTTGCTGGTCAGTAAATAGGACTGTTTGATAAAATCGAACAGGGCGCTTTCCTGCCAGAGATCACTCCGAAAGCGTCGGTCGCCCTTTTCCGGTTTGTAAAGTGCTTGAGAGTCCCCGCCCATAAAACGGAGGGCGCTTTCCTGACATAAATGGGCGTAGTCCTGCCAAAAATGAGCCTGCATCTCAAAAAGCTTTTGGGGGTTGCTCCATAAATGGCTTAAAAACTCCATATAGGCTGGTCGTAAATGCATCGGGTCACGTTGCGTTTCGGCCATATTAAATTCATATTTTTCAAAGAAGTTTTTGAGCAAAGGCTCTGTGCGTTGTGAGACATCTATTAAAATTTTACCCAGAAGCGGCCAGTCTGACAGGTCAAGTTCAGGCTGTTTCGGGTCATTTTTTTGTGGGTCATTTTGTTTTTTGGCGGCGGGCATATCTTCAGCGTCTTTCATGCGTGTCTTTCATGGGGCAACAAATTAAGAAAAGAATTATAGCATAAGCCGCCTTGAAAGTTGTAAGTATTTCAGTCAGGATAAGGCTGGCAGGATAAGGCTGAATAAAGACGGAGGATTTTTTTTGTATTCCATCAGAACTGTTTGTGCGATTTCTTTTTGTTCCCTGCTGTTGTGGGGCTGTACGCCAATGTGGGAACAGGATAACTCGGTGCGGGTGGAGAGTACCCCGGCGGAATCGATGTCTATGTCTATGTCTACCATGGTTGAGCATATGTCAGGGGGCGGAGTGCAGGTTTACAATCTTGATGATGATCCTGTATCAGAACCCTCTTATTTCGCTGACGAAGAAAAATCACACCCTGCTGATGGTAGGCCTTACGTTGGTGACTCCAGCGTCACTGTTTATCCCTTTAATGATCTTTCGGAGTCTTATCGGCAAGGTGTGCCACCGGATATTCGTCCTCCTTCTGGATTTCATCCGCTTTTGCCGTCTCCGTTTGAGGCGCAAGGTGCTGTGGACGGAGAGTCTGGGGCGGCTGTGCCCTTGTCAGATCATTCCTATGATAATGGGGCGGCGCACGTGTTTTTTAAGCATGATTCATCGGCTTTGAATTCTACGGCAGAGCAGCTTGTGAATCGTGTGGCTCATTCTTCCTCTGGCTCCCGATTAAAAGTTGAGGGACATGCTAGTTTGCGCGCCGAGGATAAAGATCCGGTGGAAAGACATATCACAAATCTGAAAACTTCTATGGATCGGGCTTTTTCTGTGTCTCGCCAGCTCATGCGGGAGGGTGTTCCATCTTCTTCTATTGAAACAATAGCCTGGGGTGACAGCTATCCGCCTTCTTCTCCTGCGCCGGGGACGGATACTGAGGCAGCCAGCCGTCGTGTTGAAATTCGTACCATTCCCCCGCAGTTCTAGAAGGGCTTTGCCTTATGCCTGAACCTTTTCGTATTGGTATTGCCGGTTTGGGAACCGTTGGAGTAGGGCTTGTAGAGCTTCTACAGAACAATGCCGCTTTAATTCATAAACGGGCAGGGCGGGAGCTAGAAATCGTATCCGTGTCAGCCCGGGACCGTGGTAAAAATCGTGCTGTTGATCTGACATCTTACGAGTGGGTCGATAATGTGATGGTGATGGCAGACGATGATCGTCTGGATGCCGTGGTTGAGTTAATTGGCGGCACAGAGGGTGTTGCCAGAGGTCTGGTGAGCAGGACCCTGTCTAATGGGCGTGCTGTTGTGACAGCGAATAAGGCTTTGTTGGCGCATCATGGTTATGAGCTGGCATCCATAGCAGAAAAGAACCATGCACCTTTGATGTGTGAAGCCGCTGTGGCGGGCGGGATTCCTATTATAAAAGCTTTAAGAGAGGGGTTTTCTGCTAATAATATCAATGCTGTATATGGCATTTTGAATGGGACATGTAATTATATCCTGACAACAATGCGGGAAACAGGACAAAGCTTTGAAGCTGTTTTGCAGGAAGCGCAGGAGAAGGGCTATGCTGAATCCGATCCTGCTTTTGATGTTGATGGTGTAGATGCAGCTCATAAGCTATGCCTTATCAGTGCGTTAGCGTTTGGTGTTAAACCGGAAATAGAGCAGGTAAAAACAACCGGCATTACTCATATCACAGCAAAAGATATCCTGTATGCGCAGGAGTTAGGGTACAGGGTCAAATTGTTGGGAATGACACGGAATTTAAGGGGCAAAATTATACAGACCATTGAGCCTTGTCTGGTTCCCGATGAAGGTCCGATGGGGGCCGTAGAGAATGTTTTTAATGCTGTTTTTGTAGAGGGTGATTTTGTCGGTGACAGTCTTTCTGTAGGTCGCGGTGCCGGGGCGGGGCCAACGGCTTCTGCTGTAGCCGCTGATCTTGTTGATTTGATGCGTGCTATATCCGTGCCGGTTTTTGGTATTCCTTGCGCTGCGATGCAGGAGGCAGACTGGGGTGATTCCGGTGATTTAACCGGGCGTTTTTATATGCATCTTGTTGTATCTGATAAGCCGGGTGTATTGGCTGATGTGTCGGCTATCATGCGGGATCACGGTGTATCTTTGGAGGCAGTGGCACAGCGTGGTCGCGCGCCGGATAAGCCCGTTTCAATTATTATGAGTACGCACAAAGTAAAGCAGGCAGACATTCAAAATGCGGCGCGTATTGCTGCTGATCTACCCATGGTGCATACGCCCCCCTGTCTTTTGCGGATTGAGAATATTTAGGGTCAGGACCCTAGCTTTAAAAAAGGGAGATAGATGAAATGGACGGCATAAGAAATTGGATTTTACTTCCTGTATTGCTTTTATTTATAGCCATACCGGGAGCATGGGCCGATTCAGAAGAGGAGGTTTCTCTCGTCACAGAGCCACTTGTGATTGTTACACAAGCCGGGAAAAAGAACCTTTTTAACGTAGAGTTGGCGCGCACTAACGTGGAGCGGGTTTACGGACTGATGTATCGGCAGACGTTGCCCGAAGATTCCGGTATGTTGTTTGTTTTTCCGGAAGAAGAAGTTGAGCGCAGTTTCTGGATGAAGAATACATTTATTCCGCTGGATATATTATTTATCAAGGATAACGGCCTTATTCATCATATTCATGAGAACGCTATTCCCCATGATTTGACGCCTGTTTCCTCACAGGGACCTGTTTCAAAAATTCTGGAACTGAATGGCGGTATGGCAAAAAAATTGAATATCAGGCCGGGTGACACAGTTTATCACGCTTTATTTGGTAATAAGCTTGCCGAATAGTGCATCATAGTATATTTAATGACCTTAGTCGGGGTGTAGCGCAGCCTGGTAGCGCGCCTGCTTTGGGAGCAGGATGCCGGGAGTTCGAATCTCTCCACCCCGACCATTTTTATTTCGAACAGGTATTGTACGTATATGATGGTCAGTGTGAAGTCACCAGCTAATGATCGGGAAGAGTCGTGGCGTGAATGGGCGAAACAGGCTCAGGCTGGTGATAAGGCAGCGTACACATTGCTGTTAAAGGATATCGTTCCCTTTATTCGCTCTGTTGTTATGCCGACACTCGCCAATCCGGACTGGGTTGATGATGTAACGCAGGACGTTCTTATTTCCGTTCATAAATCCTTGAATACTTACAGTGCAGACAGACCTTTTCGGCCTTGGCTGTCTACTATTATTCATTTTCGTCGTACAGATTTCCTGCGTCGTCATTATGGTGCGCGTGATAATAAGCGTACGACACTGGAGAATGTAGATTTTCAGCGCGAACATGTAACCAATTCACCCTTTGCAGGCGAATTAAAGGATATAGAGAAGGCGCTTGATACGCTTTCCGGTAAACAAAGAAAAGTTTTTGAGTTGATAAAAATAGAAGGTTATACGCCTAAGGAAGTGGCAGGGCAAATGGATATGAGCGTTTCTGCCGTTAAGGTTTCAGTTCACAGATCAATGAAAAAATTGAAAGGCATGTTGAAGGAAGAAAATGGCAAACGATAATATAACTTCTCTGATTGACGATTTATCGTCCGGGTTGCAGCCGGTCAGGCCGCTTCATCACCCTGTGGTGCGTATCTTGCCGTGGATTGTGCTTGCTGTGGCTTACGTGACGGGCCTCTCTCATTTCCTGGGTTTGCGTTTTGACTTGATTGAAAAAATGGGCCACTCTGCATTTTTGTTTGAAATGGGACTGGTGTTCAGTATTGCCGTGACGGCAGCCTTTGCAACCGGTTGGCTCGCCATACCGGATATGCGGGAGCAAAAAGGCGTGTTGGCTATACCGACGGCCTTATTTTCTGTTTTTATATTTTGGCTGGTTGTTCAAACATATGTTGAGGGGCTGCACATGCCGGCCACAATAAATTGGAACCATTGCGTAGAGGATGCTTTGTTAATGGGCGCCTTTCCTGTTGCTGCCCTTGTCTTTTTTTCGCGCAGGGGTGCTACGACACGGCCCGGCTGGATGGCGTTCATGAGCATTCTGGCTGTGGGCGCTTTGGGCTGGATCGGCTTACGTTTTATCTGTGCTGTTGATGTTGTCGGTCATACGGGCCTGTATCATTTTATTCCGTTCGTTTTTGTTGGCGGATTATTGGGAGCCCTTGCCCGTAAAGTTTACCGTTGGTAGAATATCATCTATGAGTGTTCGTATTTATCATCCCGCTAAAACGGCAATGCAATCTGGGCAATCTGGGCAATCTGGCAGAGCCAAAAACGCCCGGTGGATCTTGGAATATGAAACGGCGGCCAAACGGGAACCTGATTCCCTGATGGGCTGGACCGGTGCGGAGGATACATTGGGGCAGGTGCGCTTGCGCTTTAACACCCGGGAGGCGGCCGTGGCCTTTGCCAACAAGAAGGACTGGGCCTATACTGTGCAGGAGCCGCATCAGCGCAAAATAAAAGCCCGCAATTACGGTGATAATTTTCGTTATGTTCCTGTGGAAGAGTAATGAAAAATCTGCTATCTCTGCTATCTCTGCTTTCGTCTGATGTGCGCCCGTAGCTCAACTGGATAGAGCACCTGCCTTCTAAGCAGGATGTTGCAGGTTCGAGCCCTGCCGGGCGCACCATTTTATCTTTTCAAGAATGAAAGAGGAGCTATATGCCGGACTTCAATAATCCTATTGAAAAATACAATCAGGAAGATCGAAAAATTTTTTCCTTTTTTAGTAAAGTCAGTAGTTTTGCAACCTACGTTATTTTTACGTTTTACGGCGGCTTTGTCGGCGCAATAATATGGCTGTTATTTGGGCTTTCAAACCCCATTCATTGGTATGTCGCTATTGGCCTGTTCACAGGGCTTGGCTGTGCAAAACTTAATATTCTAATGATAAAGAAGTTTGGAGATGAACTTCCCATTGTGTGGTTACTGTTGTTCGGTTGCTTAATCGTAACGGGCTTCCTGTGTTTGATAACAATATAGCTCTATTGGCCGTTTAACTTTCCTAATAGCCTCGTCCGCCGATGAAGTCGCGCATGTGGTTTGTTTGGTGCTCAAGATGCGCCAGCCGGCTTTTGACAACATCACCAATGCTGATTGTGCCGACAATTTTTTCTTGTTCAACAACCGGAATATGACGAAAGCGCCCGGATGTCATTAATTTCATGATCTCGTCTATTGTATCGTCAAGGTGGCAGGTTACGACATCACTGGTCATTAGCTCCTTGATTTGTAATTTAGGAAGGTCATCGCCATGGTCAGGAATAGCGCGGGCCATATCGCGTTCAGACAAAATGCCAATGAGTTTATTTTTGTCATCTGTGATGATGATAGCGCCAACCTCTTTCTGTTTCATAATGGTGGCGGCCTGCGTAATTGTGTCATCTGGCCGGGCTGTAATGACCCGTGTACCTTTTACTTTAATAATGTCTTTAACGAACATGCTTTTCTCTCCTCGTATAATAACAATAAATAAATTTATAAATAGAAAGCTAGAACCATATCAAAAAGGTTAACTATTACCAATAAGAATAATATGCGTACTTACGATAGAACTCTTATACGGCAAATAAAAAAAGTCCGGAGATCTTAGAGATCCCCGGACAAACGGCGGTAATAGAGGGTGTGTATCTTCTTTGTATACCAGTTTCGGATTATAAGCAAGAGAAAAAGAACAATTTTTAAGCTTTTTTTACCCAAAATCGAAACTTTTTGAAATAAAAGTAGCAAAACAAGTAACTGTTAAATCAATTTATAAAAAAATAAGTAAATATATGCGTTCTTTATGTGATTGCTTACTGTATTTTTGTGTTTTATTTAGTCTTTTTTGTGTTTTTATACTTTGTTTCTTTTGGTTTGTCACTGTTTATAGGTTCGAATTTGGTTTACTTCTATTCAGGGGGATTCTTATTCTTGAAGATGTTGTTTAATACTTTCAGATAGAGGTTTCAACCGGGGTTCCAGAGTCCGCTTGTCCCCATTCCGACCACGATCCGTCATAGACAGAAACATCGTTTCTACCGGTATGAAAGAGGGCAAGAGCGATGACGCAGGCTGTAACGCCGCTGCCGCAACTGGCGATGATCTGTTTCTGTGGGGCAATGTCTTTTAGAACGTTTTGAAGAATATCCCTTTTTTTCAGACGGTATGTTTCGGTGTCGATCAAAGCAGTGAAAGGGAGGTTTTCACTGTGTGGAATATGTCCGGTACGTAGTTCTTTCCGTGGTTCCGGGGCATTTCCCTTGAATCGTTCTGCGCTGCGGGCATCGAGGATAGTGGTTGTCTTGTCATTCATAGATTGCTGCATATCACTGATATTGCAAACCAGATGAGGTTGAAAGTTTGCAGAGAAGAAGGTTGTTTCTGGTGTTGGAGATTCTATTCCCGTTGTGGGGTGGTTTAATGCCTCCCAGCGGGGAAGTCCGCCATTCAAAACGCACACTTTGTTGTGTCCGAAGGCACGGAACATCCACCAGGCGCGTGCGGCAGCCATAGCAACACCGGATTGATCGTAGATGACAACCAGATGTTCATTGCTAATCCCAAGTTTTGAAACGGCTTGTTCAAATTCTTCCGGGGAAGGGAGCATATGAGGTAGGTTTGTCTTTTGGTCAGCTATGGCATCAATATCAAAAAAAACAGCATGGCCGATATGTTTCTCTGCGAAGTTGGCTTTTGGGTTTTTTCCGGATCCGGGCAGGGCGTAGCTCGCATCCACTAAACGAACTTTCTCGGGAGTTTTCTCCAGAATATCGAGCAGTTCAAGCGGTTCAATGAGTCCTGTTTCCTGCATTAGACTCCCTCTTTTTCTTGAAGGCTGTAAACCACCACTTCTTCATGACGTCCTCTGATTTCTTTACTTCCCAGTAGTTTTAATTGCGCCAGCCATGGTTGGCTCAAATATTCAACAACCTCTTTGGAAATCAGGTTTTTGGTGTTGAGTTCCTTATTCATTTGTTCCAGACGACCTGCTGTATTTACAACATCGCCATAAAGAGCCAGAAAAAGCTTTTCTTCCCCGATCTGGCCGATAACGATTTTTCCGGCA
The DNA here is from genome assembly GCA_021776075.1 of Alphaproteobacteria bacterium. Classification (GTDB taxonomy): domain Bacteria; phylum Pseudomonadota; class Alphaproteobacteria; order Micavibrionales; family Micavibrionaceae; genus JAJFGQ01. Next base: position 15,431 of record JAJFGQ010000061.1, read on the forward strand.
TGCATGCCGATACGAAAATCAGGCAACATGCCAAATTCAGATATGTACAGGGATGAATTGGCCTGAATACGTGTCCGCATCGCGTGAACGGCTGTCAGAGCCTTATCTGCTTGCCTGCGCGGCCAGAGAACAACCAGCCCGTCACCCGTGTAGTTCAGGATGTCGCCGCCATAACGCCGTATGATGCCACCTGTATCAAAAATAAATCGGGCAATAAGACGCATACTGTTTTCTGTGCCCAGCTTCTCTGCCATGCCGGATGAGTCGACCATATCAAGGAACATAACAATACGGTCTTGTTCTACCGGGCGGTAATAGGTACCAAAAAGAAAGTGCAGAAAATGGCGCGGACCAATCATGTCTATAATTTTTAGAAGACCGATGGCCAGAGTTGGGATTCCCGTGGCAAGAGCTAGAAATGTAAGGCTCAGCGACAGGGGCATGTCTTCGAGGAGAAACCACCCGTCGTAAAGTGTTGCTGTAAGAGAGAAGCAGATGACGATGGCTGTCCCCATAAAAGAAAAATAGGCGACGAGTTGTTTCCACGGGTGGAGGCAGCGTACTTTTTGCCAAAAGCGACTTTTGCACACATCGATATAGGCTAACCAAAACAGGCAATAAAGGCTCCAGAATGTCAGGGACACTTTTAGGTCGTTTTCTGATGTGTTGCCATCAATCAGGTATAGGACCGAACCGAATAGCAGTAAGAGGATGCAGAATACGATCAGGCGTTTCGCCTGTGTCATAAGAACAAAGGCAAGCAGCAGTGCTGATTCCCCCCAGTAAAAATACATAAGGTGAGTGCCTGTTAACCCATCAAGTGCATAGCCAAGAAGGGGTAGGGCATTCAGAAGCAGTAAGCCGAATATATAAAATTTTCCATTTCCAAGAGAGAGCATCATGACTCCTGTCATTTTCTGTGTTTGCTATTGTACAGGGAGTTCTGCGGCAGGAGAAGAGGTTATCTTTTTGGATAATAGCTCATAGAGGTGGTCCTACTTGGTTGGACAGGTTTGCGGCGCTGTTAAGCTACGCTATAGGCATAAATAACAGTCGGGATTGAGGTTGTAGGATCAATGGGGCCTGACCCTAGGGAGGGGAGGGGTGCCTGTTTATTTTTTCGAGGATGTTGCGCTGTGCTGTTCCGTATTCTTTCTTGAGTGCCTCAATAAGCTCAGTAACCGTTGGGATGTTTTCAATGTTACTAACGCCTTGTCCGGCAGACCACACTGTTTTCCACGCTTTGGCTTCACTGCTTAGTGATTTTAATTGTCCCGGTTTTGTATCTTTATCTGTTTTCTTCATATTAAAGCCTGCTTTCTCTACGCTTTGGCGTAAAAAGTTGGCAGGAACACCGGTTACCGCAGATGTGTAGATAATATCGGAGGATGTCGAATCACAGATCATTTTCTTATAATCAGGATCGGCGCTGGACTCGGTGGTATTGATAAAGCGCGTGCCCATATAGGCGAAATCGGCACCCATGGCTTCTGCGGATAGAATGTCTTTGCCGTTTGACAAGCAGCCGGCCAGCACAACAATACCATCAAAGAATTGTCTAATTTCGGACACAAGCGCAACCGGGTTTATCGTACCGGCATGTCCGCCGGCACCTGCCGCAACGGCAATCAAGCCATCAACACCGGCCTGTTGTGCTTTTTTTGCATGTTTAACGTTGGTTACATCATGCAGGACGATGCCGCCATAGCTGTGTACCTTATCCACCAGTGTCGATACAGCTCCTAAAGAGGTGATGATAATGGGAACTTTATATTGAACGCAGAGATCAAGGTCGGCTTGTAATCGTGGGTTTGTTTTATGGACGATCAGGTTGACGGCATAGGGAGCAATGGTTTTGTCTGGTTCTGCCGTTTTCATGGCTTGCAATGAATTATTCATTGTTTGCAGCCATTGTTCTAACCCCTTGCTGGTTCGTTGGTTTAAGGCTGGAAAACTACCAATAACCCCTTGCTTGCAAGCGGCCAGAACCATATCGGGGTTTGATACCAGAAACATGGGGGCGACAATAACAGGGAGCGCTGTTTGGGAACGCAAAGCAGATGCTTTTGATTCTATCTTTTTTATCGTCATGCCTAAACGCCCCTGTTTTCTTTTTTTGTACCATCAGAAGTCTGTCTGGTAAATCAATAATTTTATGGCAATAGAATGATATGGTTCTCTTGTTTAACGCCGTACCGTTTGAAATATTTCATAAAATTTATTGCGCCCATGCAGCGTAGCTGCCTCCATGTAGTAAGCGGGCGTGTATGGGTAATGCTTACGATTTATGGATAAATTAGTATTGATGTTATAATCTACAAAAATTCAAAAAAGTAGAGCGTATAATGGTAGACCTACTCCTAATTGTCATCGTTTCCAGTGTCGCCATTGGTGTTTTTGTCTATAAAAACAAGAAATACAAAGAGACAGCCTATTATCAAATAACAAAAAACCCGTATTCATCTATCAAATACGATAAAGGGAAATACGGCGAATATTTGATTTACAAACGTTTGCGACGCTTTGAAAGTGATGGTGGAAAATTCCTATTTAATGTTTACATTCCAAAATCAAACAATGAAACGACCGAAATTGATCTACTTTTGATATGCTCAAAGGGCTTGTTTGTTTTTGAAAGTAAAAATTATGGCGGATGGATTTTTGGCAACGAAGCATACAAAAATTGGACACAAACATTTCCGCTAGGTAGAGGGCGTAGCCATAAAGAACATTTTTACAATCCGATAATGCAGAACGCGTCACATATAAAATACTTAAAACGCCTTGTTGATGAAAATCCGCCCATGCGATCTATCATTGTTTTTTCAGATAAATGTACGCTTAAAGATATTGCGATAAAAAGTAACGATGTTAGTGTTGTAAAATACGGTAATGTTTCATCTGTTGTTACTCAAATATGCGGTCAGACAAAAGCCGACCTTTTAACGCAGATTGAAATAAGCAATATTTATAACAAGCTCTATCCTTATACACAGGTTAGTTGTGAGGTGAGAGAGCGACATGTGAACAATATAAAAAAATATTGAGTTTCTCAGTGTAATTAATACATTACGAACTGTATCAAGAATGGCTCCTCGGGCCGGATTCGAACCAGCGACCGGGCGATTAACAGTCGCCTGCTCTACCGCTGAGCTACCGAGGAACATTGCCACTTTATATGCCCTCAGTTGACAGCCATGTCAAGCAAAGAACAAGAGTTGTAACAGTTGATATGACATGAAGTATTGTAAGCTGCAAATTCCTCTTGCTTTTTGGACGCCGAAGCGATTATAACCATTTGGTCTCGACACCATTTGGGTTCGTCCCCTTCGTCTAGAGGCCTAGGACACTGCCCTTTCACGGCGGCAACACGGGTTCGAATCCCGTAGGGGACGCCATTTTCAAGGGGATTTTCATGATGATTTTAAAAAAATTGATTTTCACAGCCGTTATTCTTGTGTCTGCTTTTGTGTTCAGCCTATCAGCGGCGATGGCCGGTCTGGATCTGCAGAATCAGAAATACATTGAAATCGACGACATGGATTTAAACCATGACAAAAGGCTTGTCCGTACCGAAGTTGCGGAATATTTATTTTATTACTTTGATCGTGATGGCAATGAGTCTTTGGACCGGATTGAATACCGGCGGGAAAGGGAGCTTTCTTTCAAACCCAATGAAGACTCCGTTTTGCGGATGATTGATCTGGATAATGACGGATTTGATGATGATGTTGTTTATACGAATGAAAGTTTTTTCAAAGAGGCCATGATCGGCGATTATGACCCGGATGAACTGCCTATTGATGCCAAATATTTTATGGATGTCAGTTTTTTACGGCTGGATACTGATCATAGCCGCGCCATTGAACTTGATGAATGGCAAAAAATTTACGGTAAATATGCTGTTGTTAAGCCCAATGCACCGCCCAAAGCGGCCAATCAGGATCGTTATAATTAATGACAGGTCAAGGGGAGCCATCAGTTAGCCGTCTCAAAATAGCTGTTTTTTATATTATTATTCTGAGCTTCCCTGTTTTGTTATGCTTTTTGGCTGTTGAAGGCTATTACGGCTATAAGAAAATGGCCTTTCCAACCGGGTTCACTGACAGCTTGGGAAAGCTGGATGGAGATCTGGGCTGGTTCCATCGGCCTTCATTATCGACCTATCACGTTCACCATGCACCTGACGGCAGTGTGGCGTTTAAAGTGTCGGTGAAAACGGATGTGAATGGTTTTCGCAGTGCCGGTGCGGGTACAGAAACATCTCATAATGCCATTATGTTTATGGGCGATTCCAACAGCTTTGGTTTCGGCGTTGAATATGAAGATAGCTTTCCGGGGCAGACAGAGTCATTACTGCGTGCTCCCGTTGTTGTGGCGGCAAGCCCTGCTTATGGCGCTGCACAGACCATATTTCTGGCAGAGCGATGGACGTCCGAACTACAGCCGTCTGTGCTTGTCTATTTTGATGGCGGGCATTGGGAGCGCAATGTCTGTAGCGGTAAGAAAAAGCCCTCATTCATATTCAAGCCCTGCTTCTGGCAAGATATTGTGAACAATGAAGTTCGTCTGGTTACACCGCCCGCTAACATGGTGAAACGGGCCGCGCAATATGGTTTGTGGCCGGGTGGTATGCTGGGCGTAGGGCAGGATAGCTGGAGCTATTTTCTGATTTCCAGACCTGTCGCCCGCGTCTATGGCATTCTTGTGCGTCTGGGGCTGGTATCCGGTTTTGCGCATGATTTTGCGGCTGTGAATGTTGATCACGCTCAAATCAAGACAGGGGTTGTAAAAAGGCTGGATGCGCTTCGGCAGACATCAGGCGTTCCTTTGGTTTTTCTTGATCCGAATGGTTTGTACGCCGATGCCATCAAAAACATCGAAAGCCGTAATCTGATCTATGTCTCTGCGGAGCAATGGAAGCGGGACGTTGCTATACCGTCACAACAATTACCGGCCGATGAACGGATGGTTGCGCATGACAATCACTGGGGACCGGGTACGAACCGGTTGATTGCACAGTTGATTGCCAAAGAAATCGGGAATCTAAAAATATCAGGCTATTAGGCTTTCTTCAGGAAGTTCGGATTGGACGTAGAAGAAAAAGCTTCTTTCTATCAAGCTATCAAGCGGCCTTTTTTTGTTTGTTAAAGAGCTTGGGTAAATCCTGCCAGCACTTGTAATAGTCTTTTTGCAGGGCTTTTGATTTCATAGCATAAGGGGTCGTTTGCATCGTGAAACGGCTTTCAAACATAAAGGCGAGTGTGTTGTCCTGATAGACGGGTTGCAGGTTGCTATTGCTGGCTTTATCGAACACAGCAGCATCCGGCCCGTGGGATGACATGCAATTATGCAGGGAGCATCCTCCGGGATTAAAGCCGCCGCCTTCCTTACCATCATATACACCTGTGATCAGGCCCATGAATTCGCTCATGATATTGCGGTGATAGTAGGGGGGCCGGAAGGTATCCGATGCCACCATCCAGCGGGGCGGGAAGATAACAAAATCAATATTGGCTGTGCCCGGCGGGTAGCTTGGCGATGTCAGGACTGTGAATATGCAGGGATCAGGATGATCGAAGCTGACCGTATTCATGACATTAAATTTCGCCAGGTCGTATTTGTAAGGCGCACAGTTGCCGTGCCACGCCACAACATCCAGAGGAGAATGTTTCATGGCAGCTTTCCAGAGCGCGCCGCCAAACTTGGCGATCAATTCAAAAGAACCTTCTTTGTCTTCATAAGAGGCCATGGGGAATTCAAAATCACGCGGGTTGGCCAAGCCGTTGGCTCCAATCGGACCCAGATCAGGAATAATAAAAGGAGCACCGTAATTTTCACAGACATAACCGCGTGAAGCGCCATCCGGCATATCGACAGCAAATTTTATGCCGCGGGGGACGACGATGATTTCACCGGGTTTTGCGTCCAGAATACCCATTTCCGTACGCAGGACGATCCGTCCCTGCTGCGGCACAAAGAGCATCTCTCCATCAGCATTGTAGAAATAACGGTTGCCCATGGAGCTGTTGGAGGCATAAAGATGAACCCCTAAACCGGCCCAACTATGGGTGTCACCGCCACCGGCCATGGTAACCAGACCGTCAATAAAGTCTGTGTCTTCTTCCGGTATATCAAGTGGGTCCCAGCGTAGCTGATTGGGTGTTGCGGGGACCTCACCAAACGGGGTGCTTTTGACCGCTTCCTGCGTCATGGGTTGAAAGGGTTCGTGAATAACGGAAGGCCGGATGCGGTAAAGCCATGAACGTTTATTCTGCGCACGCGGTGCTGTAAAGGCAGAGCCTGTAATCTGTTCGGCATAAAGGCCATAGGGCACTTTTTGCGGGGAATTGCAGCCTGCCGGCAAAGCGCCGTCCAGAGCCTCCGTTGCGAATTCATTTCCAAAGCCGGTATTGTATTTCAGATTTTCTGCTGTCATGACAAACTCCGTGTGTTTCCGTGGATTTCGGCGTCATTTAAGCATGGGAAGGGCGGCATTCCAAGCAGAATTTGTTAATGTCAGCGTGTGACATTTTGAAGCTTTTAAGCCTTAAGGTCCGTGCGTATTATTTTTCTGCACGATGACATCTTTGCTGTCCTTGTAGTCTTTGGCAATGCGTTGAAAAGGGGAGCAATATTCCGGGTCTAGATATCCTGCTGAAGAGTCTTTCAATAAATGATCGTATGTTTTTCCTAGAAATATGCCTGCAAATTTAGAAAACGGCAGCATAGCCGTAACGACAAGTATAGATTTTAGATCATTGGAAAATAAAGCTATTGGCAAAGCGAGTATAGCGGACACTGTGACGGCTCTTTCTATACTTCGACCAAGCCGGGTGAATCCTAGCCGGTTGTCTTCGATGCGCAACCATTCTTTGCCTTGTGCGTAATGCTGGAAAAGTTCGCCTAAAGTGTAATTTCTATCAGGCCTTTTTGATAGATAGTTAAAAGTTGATTTAAGCTTGCTCATCATAGTATATCCTCCCTGTAGATTAAGATTTACCACTCCAATATAACTTTACCGCATTCGCCGGAGTTCATGGCATCAAAGCCTTTTTGAAAGTCATCAACCGGAAAACGGTGTGTGATGACAGTAGAAATATCCAGACCGCTTTGCAGCATGGCTGCCATTTTGTACCATGTTTCATACATTTCACGGCCGTATATGCCCTTGATTGTCAGGCTTTTGAAAATAACGTCATTCCAGTCAATGGCAATCTCTTCGGAAGGGATCCCCAGCATAGCCATTTTGCCACCATAATTGAGGGTCGTTATCATGTCACAAAAGGCGCTTTTATTACCGGACATCTCAAGCCCAATATCAAATCCTTCAGACATACCAATGTCTTGCATGGTATTTTTCAGGCTTTCCTTTGAAACATTGACGGCCCGCGTCACGCCAAAATTTTGCGCCATATCAAGCCGCCACTGATTAACGTCTGTGATAATGATATGTCGCGCGCCGGCGTGGCGGCAAATGGCTGCCGCCATCATACCGATAGGACCGGCGCCGGTGATAAGAATATCCTCACCAACAAGATCAAAAGACAGGGCCGTGTGGGCGGCATTGCCGTAAGGGTCGAAGATAGAAGCCATATCATCGGAAATATCATCAGGAATGGGAAAAACATTTTCTGCGGGAATAGACAGATATTCAGCAAAAGCGCCCTGCCGGGTGACGCCGACACCTTCCGTATTGCGGCAATGATGACGTTTTCCTGCGCGGCAATTGCGACAGGTTCCGCAGACGATATGGCCTTCGCCGGAAACGCGTTGTCCCGGTTTCAAATGCTCAACTTCATCACCGACTTTATCGATGATTCCGACATATTCGTGGCCGACAATCATGGGGACAGGAATGGTTTGCTGTGCCCACCCATCCCAATTATGGATGTGCAAATCCGTGCCGCAAATCGCCGTTTTTTTGATTTTGATCAGAACGTCATTGGGGCCGTGTTCCGGTACAGGTTCATCGTCGATCATCCATATCCCGCGTTCTGATTTTAATTTTGATAGCGCTTTCATGCTGCTTGCCCCTTTAAAATGCCAAGTTCCCTGCCGACCACAATAAAAGCCTCTATCGCTTTGTCCAAATGCTCTTTTTCATGGGCTGCAGACATTTGGGTGCGGATGCGGGCCTTTCCTTTTGGCACGACCGGGAAAGAAAAGCCGACAACATAAACGCCGCGTTCCAGCATCTTTTCGGCCATTTGACCCGCTAATGCGGCGTCATAAATCATGACCGGGATGATGGCGTGTTCTCCGGGTTGAAGTTCAAAACCGGCAGCGCTCATTTTTTCACGGAAATAGCGGGCATTGTCCTGAATTTTATCACGCATGGCTTTGCCTTCACGTTCCAGTAGATCAAGAACAGAAACAGATGTAGCTGCAATCACAGGGGCGAGTGTGTTTGAAAACAGATAAGGGCGCGAGCGTTGCCGGAGCCATTCAATTACGGTTTTGCTACCCGACGTATAGCCGCCGGAAGCGCCGCCCAATGCTTTGCCCAGCGTACCGGTAATGATACCCACGCGATCGGTAACGCCATGATAATCCGGCGTGCCGGCACCGTTTGGGCCAACAAAACCAACGGCGTGACTGTCATCAACCATGACCATGGCATCATATTTTTCGGCCAGATCGCAAATATCCGGCAGGTTGGCCAGATAGCCGTCCATCGAGAACACGCCGTCTGTAGCAATAAGGCGGAATCGTTGATCTTGTGATTCTTTCAGGCAACGCTCCAGGTCGGCCATATCGCTGTTTTTGTAGCGGTAGCGCTCTGCTTTGCACAAACGCACCCCGTCAATGATGCTGGCATGATTGAGTTCATCGGAAATGATCGCATCTTCGGGCCCCAAAATCGTTTCAAAAAGACCCGTGTTCGCGTCAAAACAGGACGAATAAAGGATCGTATCTTCCTTACCCAGAAAACTAGAGATTCTTTTCTCAAGCGTTTTATGGACATCCTGTGTTCCGCAGATAAAGCGTACGGAGGCCATGCCATAGCCATGCTCATCCAGCGCTTTCTTTCCGGCTTCGATTAGTTCCTTGTTATCAGCAAGCCCCAGATAATTATTCGCACAGAAATTTAAAACATGATCGCCGCTACTTACTGTGATATCGGCACTTTGCATGGAAGTGATAACACGTTCAGGCTTGTAAAGACCGGATTCCTTAATATTCTGGATTTCATTGTCCAGATAAGAAATAAGTGCTGTTTTCATTCTGAGCCTCCTCCATTGCAGATAATAATGGAGATCAAGCTATTGCTGATTAGACAGAAAAGCAAGATAGCAGAGGAGAAAAGAAGGTAAAAACTTGCATTCTTTGTTAAAAACCCTTACATCTTCCAGCAAATGAGTAGAAACCTTTTTAAATGTTGTCATGTCTTTTGAAGAACTTGGGTTAGGCCCAGACCTCCTGAAAGCAATCGGGGATTGCGGTTACACGGACCCAACGCCTATTCAGGCGCAGGCTATTCCTTCTATATTAATGACCCGTGATGTTGTTGGGCTGGCACAAACCGGCACAGGAAAAACGGCGAGCTTTATTCTCCCCATGATTGAGATGCTGCATGGCGGACGGGCGAAGGCGCGTATGCCGCGTTCCTTGATATTGGAGCCTACACGGGAATTGGCCGCACAGGTGGCTGTGAATTTCGACACATACGGCAAATATCATAAAATGACGAAAGCCTTGCTGGTTGGTGGTGAATCAATGGGCGAGCAGATGAAGCTGCTGGAACGTGGCGTAGATGTCCTGATTGCGACGCCGGGTCGCTTGCTGGATTTATTTGGCCGAGGCTCCATTCTTTTGAACGACATAAAAATTCTGGTGATTGACGAAGCGGACCGCATGCTGGATATGGGCTTTATTCCTGATATTGATAAAATCGTTTCGTTCGTACCGCCTATGAGGCAAACATTGCTGTTTTCGGCCACTATGCCGCCCGAAATTAAAAAACTTTCTGATAAGTTTTTAAGTAACCCCAAAAATGTTTCGGTGGCACCGCCGGCCTCTCCTGCTGAGAATGTTGATCAAAGCCTGATTTGGACGAATTCCAAAGAAAAGCGTCGTGTTCTTGATGGTGTTATACGGCAGGAAGACGTAAAAAATGCTTTTGTTTTTTGCAACAGAAAAAGAGAAGTCGACGAATTGGCGCGATGGCTGAAAACTCAAAAATACTCTGTTGCCCCCATGCATGGGGATATGCCGCAGAGCCTCCGTACGAAGACTTTGCAGGATTTCAAAGATGGGGCCATTAAACTTCTTGTTTGTAGTGATGTTGCCGCACGTGGACTTGATGTGCAGGCCGTTTCTCATGTCTTTAATTACGATGTTCCCATGAATCCGGACGACTATATTCACCGTATAGGCCGGACAGGACGCGCCGGTTTGAAGGGAAGGGCGTGGAGCATTGCTACGCCGGGCGATGATACGAAATATGTCGCTAATATCGAAAGACTGATCAATAAAGCTATACCGGTAAAAACATTGGGTGGGTCTGAAAAAAGCCCGCCTGCGGTGGAGAAAAATACGCCTGACGCAGAAAAACCCGTTCAGAATAGGAAAGAAGAGCAAAAAGGAAAAGGCCGGGAACGCTATAAAAAGCCTGTGCAACCTGCTGAACAGGCCGTAAAAACGAATAATAATGGAGAGCGCAGTCAAGGTCACAGGAAGTCAGAATCTGAAAATATGTCTGGTTTTGGTGAAGATGTTCCCTTTTTCTTTAAAGAAAAATAACCAGCAATTCTGTTTACAATTCAGCCGCTTCGCTTGACTCTATCTATGATTCCGCTTCACAATCTTCATTGTAGTTCTTTCTGTTTTAACGGCTTTATTCGTCAATGTTTCATCTGCTTTCCGTTTTTGCTTTGTTATTCTGTTTGTTGTTCTCTGCCAAGGCAGAGGCGCAGCTTTTGACGGGCTATTCCAAGGATACTGGTACGTTAGAGCAGACTCAGGAAATCACAAGAGAGCTTTTGTTGCCGGTTAGTGATTTGCAAACAGCACCGTCTTCTGTTCCCTCTTTAACGGGGCACACTACGTCTGCTGTGACACCCTCCCTCAGAACGGCGCAGGCATTGAAAAGTCCGGTCCCACAAACTCAAAAAGACAGGTCTCCAAAAGAGAAAGGTGAAAAGACCCCGGTTGATTTAACGGCAGATCATTTGGAACATGATGAAGTAACGCAGACCATCACGGCTTCCGGTAATGTAGAGCTCGTACAGGCTGGTCGTATTTTGCGTGCTGATCAGGTTCGCTATGAGTTGAATACAGATCGTGTAATGGCAAAGGGCAATATTATTCTGACCGAACCGAATGGAGATGTTCATTTTGCTGAAGAAGTGAAACTAAGTCGTGAGATGCAGGAAGGCTTTGTAACCGGTTTGCAAACCTATCTTGCTGAAGGGGGGCGTTTTATTGCCTCTGAAGGACACAAACAAGGCGAAAAAGTTTACATGAAAAATGCATCTTATACGCCTTGTGAGTGTGATGAAGATGAAGACGGAAATCCGGCATGGCAGATCAAGGCAAAAGAAATTATTTATCATGAAGATGAAAACAGAGTCTCTTATAAGAACGCCCGTTTTGAACTGTTTGGTGTGCCGGTTGCTTATACGCCTTATCTTTCGCATCCGGATGGAAAGGTGAAGCGTAAAAGCGGCCTGTTGCCCCCGACCTTTGGCTTTGACAGCCAACTTGGCGCTGTAATGACTTCTAAATATTACTGGGATATTGCCCCCCATAAAGACGCAACGACAGGGGTTATGCTATCGACATCGGAGGCTCCTGTGGCGATCGCCGAATACCGCCATCGTTTTAATAAAGCCGAATTGGAACTGAATGGCAGTGTAACCCGCTCCGAACGGACAGACAGTGTGGCCGGCGTGGATGTAGAGCAGGATGATGATTTTCGCGGCCATTTCTTTGCTGATGGCTTGTGGGATATTGACAATAAGTGGCGTGCCGGTTTGGGATTGGAGCTGACATCCGATGACCAGTATTTGCGTCAGTATGATTTTAGCAGCAAGGATGTGCTGGAAAATGAGGTCTATGTTGAACGTTTCTCCGGGCGTCATTATTCAGCCGGACGTCTTCTGGCCTTTCAGGATTTACGCATAGGGGAGGCCCGCACAGACCAACCGAACGTCGTGCCGGAAGTGGAAACTCATGTTATCGCTGAACCGGGTACTTTTTTAGGAGGACGTTTAAGCGCCTCCGCCTCCGTTCTTGGATTGCAAAGGGATGGCGATGGACAAGATGTCAACAGGGCTGTTCTGGAAGGCGGATGGCAGAGGCGTCACGTTATGAATTCTGGTTTGGTAAACACTCTGGACACGAGTTTGCGCGGTGATCTTTACCGCGTGCATGATAAACAGAGCGCCGTAGTGGGATCAGGACGCAACAGCAGTGGTTCGGAAACACGGCTTTTTCCACAAGTCCATCTGTTAACTTCTTATCCTCTGGCAAAGCAATTTGAAAAAACACAGGCTGTCATTGAGCCTGTTGTTGCTTTGACTTTGGCCCCCAACATTAATGTGGTCGATACTGATATTCCGAATGAAGACAGTCAGGACGTACAGATAGATGCTAGCAATCTGTTCGAACCTAACCGTTTTCCCGGAAAAGACAGGATAGAAGACCGATCTCGCGTTACGTACGGTGTACGAACAGGTTTGTACGGCTATCAGGGAAGTCACGCGGACGTGTTTATAGGACAAAGCCACCGTTTTGACGACAAGGATAATCCATTTCCTGATGGTTCCGGTCTTTCCCGGCAGGATTCCGATGTCGTAGGGCAAATGTCGGCTTTGTATGATAATCGTTACGGAATGAATTATAGACTTCAACTGGATAGCCAAAATCTTTCGTCCAACCGTCATGAATTCGATGGGTATGCCAACTGGGACCGATTCCAGTTGGGATCACGTTATCTTTTTGCCAAGGCATTGGAGGGTACGGATATTAGTGAGAGTCGGGAACAGGTTGAGAGTAATGTCCTCTATGACCTTACGGAGAGTTGGCGTTTAAGTGGCGGGGCTTTATATGATCTGGGAGAGGATCAGGGTTTGCGGCAGGCTATATTCGGTTTTGATTATTCCGGCTGTTGCCTCTCATTTTCGGTAAGAGCCGAGCGCAATTTAACGACGGAGGCTTCAGGGGATAGCAGCACAGACATCATGTTTCGGGTTGGTCTGAAAGGGCTGGGGGAATTTGATGGCGCAGGTTTGGGTAATTAGCGGTGGCATTTTTGTTTGAACATCCTGACTTTCACATGTGGGTTGTCCTGCTTTTAACAGGATTGGCTGCCGTTTCTTTCGTCCGCGAGAAGTTTCCCATTGAGGTAACGAGTGTCGGGTTACTGACTGTTTTATTACTTTTTGGGCAGATGTTTCCGGTTTTGGATGCAAACGGGCGTAATCAGCTTGATGCCGCCTCTCTTTTGATAGGTTTTGCTAATCCTGCCTTGGTAGCTGTTTTGGCTCTTCTGGTTATGGGGCAGGCCATGACGCAAACAAATGCCCTGCGGCCTGTCACAAAACTTTTTATGACATCTGACAGGCGATGGGCGTGGATATCCATATTTGGTATTTTGATATTTGTGATGTTGATGAGTGCTTTCATGAACAATACACCGCTTGTTATTTTGACTATTCCTATATTGCAGGGCTTATCTGAATCTGCCGGAATTTCCGAGAGCCGTATTATGATACCGCTTAGTTTTGCTGCCATTTTAGGCGGCATGACAACTTTAGTGGGATCTTCGACGAATATGCTGGTTTCCAGCGCCATGATTGAACTTGGCTATGAACCTTTGCAGTTTTTTGATTTCTTCGTGCCCGGAATGTTTATGGCCTGTGTTGGTTTCGTCTATATCATTGTTATTTTACCCCGTTTGCTGCCGGACAGAACCTCTTTGGCCCGGCAACTTGTTGATAATGAGAAGGAGTTTATTGCTGAACTGGATGTCGCATCGGAAAGCAAGCTCGTTGGTATGGAGTGTCTTGATGGCTCTTTCCCTAAATTACCGGATTTAAAAGTACGGCTTATTCAGCGCTCGGGGCATCTTATTTTACCGCCTTTTGAAGGGTATGTAATTGAACCCGGCGATATTATGATTGTCGCGGCAACCCGTGATACTTTGGCGGACATCCTCTCTCAATACCCTGGATACCTGCTTTCGGAAGAAGAAGAGAAGGTTATGGAGACCCGGCGGCAGGAAGAAAAGGTAATAGAAGAAGTCCTTCTTGAGGAGGGAGACAAAGATGAGGTGCCTGTGGAGCCACCTGTTACGTTAGAGGAAAAAGTAGAAGAAACCCGGATTCTGGCAGAAGTTATGATTACGCCGGCATCGCGTATGATAGATATGTCGCTCGAACAGGTGGGGTTTCATCGGCAATTCGGTGCCATCGTTTTAGGTATACAAAGACGAGCCCGTGTTGTGCGGCGGCGTTTGGGGCGTATTCGTCTGGAAGCTGGTGATGTGTTGTTGGTGGCGGGTACTCATGCTGTCATTGATGCCATGCGTAACAATCAGGATTTAATTGTTTTATCAGGCTCAAAACGAGAACTGCCTGTACCTAAAAAAGCACCGTTGGCCGCCGGTATTATGGTCGCCGTAATCGCTATGGCGGCGTCGGGGTTGTTGTCTATTCCGGTAGCTGCGATAGCTGGTGCCGTTACATTGATTGCAACAGACTGCCTGAATGTTCGTCAGGCTGTGCGCGCCATTGATCGAAAAATATTTTTATTGGTCGGCTCTATGCTTGCCTTGGGGGCGGCAATACAGGTAACAGGCGGCGCTCGGTTTATTGCCGACTTGATGCTGCAAATGCCCTATCTCGATACACCTTTTGCCATAGCTGCCGTGCTTTTTCTTGTGGTCGCCTTTTGTACAAATGTTTTGAGCAATAATGCCTGCGCGATCTTGTTTACACCGATTGCATTAAACCTTGCTGTGAATTTGGGTGTTGATCCCTTCATATTTGCTGTCACCGTTATATTTGCTGCGAACTGTTCCTTTGCATCGCCCATAGGCTATAAAACGAACTTACTGGTTATGGGGCCGGGGCATTATCGTTTTCGCGATTTTATAAAATCCGGTGTGCCGCTCATTCTTATTTTGTGGCTTACCTATCTCGTGATTGCCCGTTATTACTACGGGCTATAAATCCGGGGCCCTAGCGTACAGGAGCATTGAAACCGGGGTCCATACTGATGACATGGCTCTGCCACGAACCTTTTCTTAGCTTCTTGGCTATGATTTTACCAGACAGATCATAGAGTGGGCCGCTTATTTGTAGCTCCAGCACATCGTGGTTGATCTGAGCAATGTCTTTTCTCAGCCGTTCCATATTACCGGGCGTAATCAGAAGTGTGGTCAGGAGCGATGAAGCATTTTGAGTTTTCTGAAAATCGTTATGTAAGGTTTTCAAAAAGTTTAAAAGGCTATCAAAGTTTTTTGCTTCAACAGAGGCTTGCAAAAAGGGTTCGTTTTTTATCTGTTTAAAGTCAGCCGTCAGCAGCATGTCGTTGAGGTCGGAGCCGGGACTGGAAATTTTAGCATGAAGTATGACGTGAACAGAATTCAGGGAACTGTCAGCCGTTAAAGTGATGTTATTGAGTGAGGTACTGGCAAAGTTTATATAACCGATAGAGAGTTGACCGCCGGCCACAGAAATTAGGGTTTCATTTTTCTGTTTTTTTTCAAAAGAAAGCCATCCGTTTATACGACTGGCTTTAAGAAAACCAAGATTCAGGCGTGCATCATTGATTTCGGTTTCTGCGCTCCAACTCTGGCCTGGCTGTAGGTTAACATTCCAGCGTGTATCAAGGGTCAATTGATGTTGTTTACCCCAAAGAGCAGCCTGAATTTTTTGAGAGCCATCCTCTTGTTGTGTTATTTGCCCTTTTGCTTTCAGACTAAGGATGCCAAAAGGCGTATTAAGATCAAGGCGTCCGTTATTCAGAGTTAGTTGTTTAATATCAGGCAAGGGGGCAGTGGGCTGGTAGTCCCAACCAGCCAATGTCGGACGAAACATTCTATCCATTTCCCCTGTCAGGATTAAGTCGTCAATGACTATTTGTTTACCGGGTATAGGAAGAGGAGAGAGAGTGTTTGTTTGAATTGTTTTGATTGTACTAAAACCATCCGGATCAAGTTTTATTGTTTTGAATATGGCCTGCTGTTTTTTAATGGTACCGGATTCGACGGAAACAAGGTTAAAGCCATATTGTTTAAATGTATTTTCAATATGTCGTATCAGAAAATATTGATGGCCCTGCATTAGAAAAAAGCCGGTTGCAACAAACAACAAGCTGAAAAAGAACAATTTTTTTGTAAACGTCTGGTTTCTAAATATCAATATCTTGTACAAATTCTGCATTTTCCTGAATAAAGCGATAACGGTCTTCAGCATTGCGGCCCATAAGGCGATTAACAAGGTCATCAACATCATCCCGGGAGGCTTTGGACGCCGCCTCTTCTTCCTCAGGGCTCATATCGACAGTCAGATTTAAGGCAGCCATGGCATCAGGCAAAGTCACTTTGATCAAAATCCGTGAATCCGGATTCATAGTTGTTTCCTTAAGCTGTTTTGCAGGCATTTCACCCAGACCTTTAAATCGGCTTAGGTCCACTTTGCTTTTTCCTTTAAAAACAGTCTCCATCAGTTCTTCTTTATGGACATCATCACGTGCATAAGCACTCAAATTACCACTACTCAGACGATAAAGGGGCGGTTGAGCAATAAACAGAGCTCCATTCTCTATCATGGGTCTCATGTGGCTATAAAAAAATGTAATGAGCAAGGCGGCTATATGCGCACCGTCTACGTCAGCATCTGTCATGACAATGATTTTTTCATAGCGTAAAGAATCCATGGTGAAATCCGAGCCTGTACCACAGCCCAGCGCCTGAATTAAGTCCTGAATTTCCTGATTACCGCGTATTTTTTCCTTTGTCGCACTGACAACATTCAAAATTTTGCCGCGCAGGGGTAGTATAGCTTGTGTCTTGCGATTGCGGGCCTGCTTGGCAGAGCCTCCGGCGCTGTCGCCTTCGACAATAAAAAGCTCTGTATTACGGGCTTCTGTCTGGCTACAATCAGCCAGCTTTCCGGGAAGACGTAGTTTTCGTGTTGCGCTTTTTCGGGCTAAGGCCCGGTCATCTCGGCGGCGTTGGCGCTCTTCCGCCCGGTTAATGATGTGCTCAAGAAGGGTTTTGCTGGCGTTCGTATCACTTGAAAGCCAGTGATCAAAATGATCTTTGATGGCTGTATCGACCCAGCGTACAACTTCGGAATTGGCTAGTTTTTCTTTTGTTTGCCCCTGAAACTGGGGTTCACGTATAAAAATAGAGAGTAAAACAACAGCACCGTTCATGAGATCATCAGCCGTAATAATGCTGGCTTTTTTATTGCCGGTCATTTCACCGTAGCCTCTTAAGCCACGGGCAAGTGCCGTACGTAAACCTTGTTCATGTGTGCCGCCTTGCGGTGTGGGGACTGTATTGCAGTATGAATGAATAAAGCCCTCGCCAAATTCCGGCCAGGCTATCGCAAATTCTGCCCGGCCCGCTGAATCGGGCAGGTCTGCTTCTCCATGAAAAAAGTTAGATGTGATTGTTGCTCTTTCATGAAGAGAAACATTAAGAAAATCAAGAAGCCCATTGGGAAATCTAAATATTTCCTCTGTTGGTGTTTTGCCATCAAGAACGTCTCCGGCATCATTGTATTTCCAGCGAATTTCAACGCCGCGAAATAAATAGGCCTTGGAACGGGACATTTGATACAACCAGGAAGGTTTCAGCCGGTGTTTTGTACCGAAGATATCGGGGTCGGGATGAAAGAAGACGGTTGTACCGCGTCTGTTGTTAACCGCGCCAAGATCTTCCAGCGCGCCCTGCGGTGTACCGCGGGAGAAGGACTGTTTGTAAAGTTTCTTATCGCGGGCAACCTCTACCCACATCAGGTCTGAAAGAGCGTTAACAACCGAAATGCCAACACCATGGAGGCCACCGGAGGTTTGATAGACTTTACCGCCGAATTTTCCGCCTGAGTGCAAAGTTGTCATGATAACTTCCAGTGCTGACTTGCCTGGAAATTTAGGGTGTTCATCAACGGGAATGCCGCGCCCATTATCACGTATTGTTACAGAATTATCGCCATGAAGCTCTATTTCAATCCGGTCAGCGTATCCGGCAACGGCTTCATCCATAGCATTATCCAGAATTTCACCGACAAGGTGGTGGAGGGCATGTTCATCCGTCCCACCGATATACATGCCCGGACGGCGCCGTACGGGCTCCAATCCTTCGAGTACTTCAATATCCGCCGCAGCGTATTCCTGAGGATGGGAGGAGGGTGAGTTGAAAAGGTCTGCCATAAAAAACTACTCAATCATGTGTTATGCTGGTTCTAGGGGGTCACGCTATTTCATCCCTTTGTTTATGATTTGATAACGGATTGAGGCTATCATGGGAAGTCAAAAATAGATGTTTACCATGTTTTGTAAGTGTCAGGAGGTTGTGTCTTTGAAAATATTCAGATGTTTTTTGTTTATTTGCTTTGCTGGTGTTGTTTTATTACAGGTCGGCACTTCGCTTGCGCGTGACATGAATCTGGTGAAGATTAAGGATCTTCCTCATTACGAAGGTCTTACGGATGCTGAGTTTATAGATCAAAGTATTCTGATTGAAGAAAAACCTTTGGAAGATAAGTTTTTGGCCTATCAATTAAGACTTCCCAAAGGGTGGAATAAGGCTGGTGCCGGGGAAAAAACTTTTGAACCGAATGAAGATGATTATTTTGCTGAGTCTGTGGAAGATATAAATTCCAAAAAAACAAAAAGGCTTAGTCGTCGTATTCTTGGTAAAGTGGCTAAATATTACGGAAAAATGAGGGTTGATTCTTTAAGTCGGCTTGAAATTCAGGCACTGGAACTGGATCATGAAATTACGGCGCGCAACTGGTTTTTTAATTACATTCTAAGCAATGGTTTTTCTCTGGAAGGCTTGAAGGTCCATTCCGAACGTCGTGTGGAAGCCCTTTATGTGCTGGTTGAAAAAGATACGGCTTATATCGTCAGGTCTTTGGCCGAAATTAACGGACCTCGTATGATTGTTGTGTCCTATTATGTTCCTGATTATCATTTTGAAGAAGAAAAGGTGATGCAGGAAAAGGTCATAGAGTCATTCCGTTTTCTTTCACCCGAGAAATCCCGGATCGAGATTACCCGCACTTACTCGTTTCTTGATATGCTGAAATTTGATTACCCTGCTTCCTGGCGGTTATTGGCCCCTAATATTTATTCTATAGACGATATGGATGCCAAGCTGATCAGCAGCCATGATGAAAAAACGCTAAATGGCGAGATAAAAATTCATATTATATCAACGGAGCTGGAAACGACGTTGGCAGAAGAGGTGAAGATTCTTACCCGGGATCTTAAAAAGATAGGGCTGAAAGCCGGCGAACTTATTGAAGAGCCCGATTTCTACGAATTCCACGATCATATTTTTTTTAGTCGCGTAGAAGTCTATGAAACACAAAACAAAAACCAGTCAGTTCAGGCCTATGAGTACTGGCTCGCTGTTATGGCGGAAGACCGCTACTACTACATTATCACCATGTTGGGGCCGAGCCGATCAGCTGATTTCTATGCGTGGGCCCGTAACGGTGAAGCTTTTGAGACTGTTGTCGAGTCTTTTAGGCCTTAATGCATTACGCCGAATAATACAGCATAAACTCAATGGGATGCGGCATGGTTTCATACGCCTGAATCTCTTCCATTTTCAAACCGATATAGGCATCAATGGTATCAAGGGTGAAGACGTTTCCTTTTAGCAGGAACTCGTGGTCGACCCGCAGGGCTTCCACAGCTTCTCGCAGGGAACCGCAAACCGTAGGAACACCGGCCAGCTCATCTTCCGGCAGATCATAAAGATTCTTGTCCATAGCCTCACCGGGATGGATTTTATTCTCAATACCGTCCAGACCGGCCATCAACATAGCAGAAAATGCCAGATAAGGATTTGCCGTTGGGTCAGGGAAGCGAACCTCTACCCTTTTGCCATTCGGAGATGAGGCATGAGGAATACGGCAGGATGCCGACCGATTTTGTGCAGAATAAGCAAGCAGAACGGGTGCTTCATAGCCAGGAACCAGACGCTTGTAGCTGTTGGTGGAGGGGTTGGTGAAGGCATTCAGCGCACGGGCATGTTTAATGATGCCGCCGATATAATAGAGGCAGTCTTTGGAGAGATCGGCATATTCCTCTCCGGCAAATAAAGGCTTTTTCTTCTTGAACAGAGATTGGTGGCAATGCATGCCGGATCCGTTATCACCGTATATAGGCTTTGGCAGGAATGTCGCCGTTTTACCGTAAGCATGCGCGACATTATGCACCGTGTATTTATAAAGCTGTAAATTATCCGCACAATCCGTGAGCGGAGAGTAAAGAATACCAAGCTCACACTGGCTGGGGGCAACCTCGTGATGATGTTTTTCGACCGGTACGCCCATGCGTTTCATGACGCTGAGCATTTCTGCCCGAATGTCAGAGAGGCTGTCAATCGGTGCTTCAGGGAAATAACCGCCTTTGACATGCGGCCGGTGTCCGCTATTGCCGCCTTCATAATGGCTGCCGCTGTTATGAGGGGATTCCTCACTATCAATTTCGTAGCCCACTTTGTTCATGTCGACATGAATTTTAACATCGTCAAAAACAAAGAACTCCGCTTCAGGGCCAAAATTAGCCGTATCGGCAATTCCCGTAGAAATAAGATAGGCCTCGGCCGCCTTGGCAATGGCGCGCGGATCGCGTTTGTAGGGTGCATTTGTTACAGGGTCAACGACATCGCAAAAGACCTTGATCGTGGGTTGAGAGCAAAAAGGGTCCAGAGCCACTTTTTTAATGTCTGGAATAAGCTTCATGTCCGATTCATTGATGGACTTCCATCCGGCTATGGAGGAACCGTCAATGTAGATGCCTTCTTTCAGCATCGTTTCGTCAATTGTATCAATGTGCTGCGCTGTATGTTGCCATTTACCGCGTAAATCTGTGAAGTTAAAGTCCACATACTGGATTTCATGCTCTTCCAGAGCTTTGATAAAGTCCGCTATCGTCTTTATTTCCAGCGTTTCGGCATCGTAATAGTGCGGTTTATAGAGCATGATCATTTCCTTTTCATATTTATTGCACTGCACCTATGTAATTTAAACATAACAGCTATGCATTAAATAATAACTAACAAATCCCTCAACGGGAGTCGAGTCTTTTTTAGTAGAAAAAAATCTTTTTCAGTGGAGAAATCTTGACGACAACCCTTATAAAGGGTTAGACAAATACCTTACTTTGTGGCGGCTGTAGCTCAGTTGGTAGAGCACTCGGTTGTGATCCGAGTTGTCGCGGGTTCAAACCCCGTCAGCCGCCCCATTATTATTCTGTCATTTTGTCTCCTATAGTCTTATTCGATTTTTCTCTTTTATTTCGTAAGTTGCTGTTTTTTCATCTTTATCCCAACAGTCTTATCAAACGGGTTTTTAAAAACACCATTCCGACTCGTCCAAACAATGGACTTACACTTTATTTCTATAACATTTCACGCCCAAAGTCAAGGAATTAATTCCTATTAAGGGTAAAATAGTACCGTCACCCCCGCGATCTTGCGATAACAAGATAAAAACAGCGGGGGTCTGGTTATGAGCACAGCGTAGCTCTGTACTTTGTTTTGCCGGATGCCCGCACAAGACGGGCATGACAATGTCTTATTCTTAAACCCAAATGGCTAACAGCCTTGTTGTTCCTTCGCGTTTTCGCGGTTCAAAGCGAACCGTTATCTCGTGCCCATTATCCGTCATCCCGAATGAATATGAGGGATCTGAGCCTGTATCAACGAAAAAAGATCCCTCATATTCATTCGGGATGACGGGAGATAGAGACGAGATGAGATGACGGGGGTATTGTTTCTTCGTGTGAAACATTCCCTGTTCCTTTTTCGGACAAAACACATTATTCTCATTGTTAACCGGACCAAAAATCCGGCCGGGGATTTAGAACCCCACCTACGCGGCTTAATACAGCATCGGGCCGTTAAAAATGATGCTGCTTTCTCGATTTTGGTCGGCAGCGGAATAAAATAGCGCCTGGCGTGAATACGCTGGCCGTTCTTCGGACGGTTGTTAACTCCCCGGCTATCAGAGAAATCTGATAGCCGTTTTCATTGGCAGAATGAGGGAGAGAGCCGCATGACCAAC
>JAJFGQ010000062.1 GCA_021776075.1 Alphaproteobacteria bacterium
ATGGTGGAGGGGATAGGATTTGAACCTATGTACTCATAAGAGGCCAGATTTACAGTCTGGTGCCATTAACCACTCGGCCACCCCTCCGCACCAAAAGTCGGACATCAAGAAGAAAAAGGTTTTTAGCCTGCCTGTCAAGTCTTAGCAAAAACAAAACTTGCTATATTGTTGTCATATTACTAAAGTGTTTTCTGTTTTATAAAGAAGGATATCTTTTGTGTCTGACAATACGAAACAAATTTCGCTCAAAGAATACTGGAACGCGCTCAACACGCATGACTGGTTTTATAGCTTTTCCGATGACCAAAGAGCATGGAAAAAAGGCTCAACAAACGGAGAGATACTAAAAGAAGTGTCAAAACAAAGCCCTGCACATCAAGAGCTTTACGAAGGCTTTGTTGCGCATCATAATATTTACAGTGAAACCACATCGCCTAAACCACCGTGTCCCCAATGAAACAAAAGCATTCCTACAAACACAAGACACCTCATAACCAGAAAAACAAAGGCGCTCCCAAAAGCAAATCACATGCTAATATCTGGGGTGTACACGCGGTAAGTGAAGCATGGCTTAACCCGGAGCGTCAGATTAAAGCGCTGTACATTACCGAGCAAGCCCTCAGAAATTTTGATAACACGCTGGCAAAAAGCAAGAGTTTAAGCCGCCCTGCCCCCACCGTTATCGATAAAAATGAAATTGACCGCATGACAAATGCTGCCGTACATCAGGGAATCGCTCTTGATGCCGATCCGGTGAAAGAGCATTTCATACAGGATATGGTTATAAAAGCAGGCAATCAGGATCGCACCATATTGCTGATGCTTGATCAGGTGACGGACCCGCATAATGTAGGGGCTATTTTACGATCAGCCTGCGCTCTTGGTGCTGACGGCCTGATTATGCAGCGCAAACATGCGCCGGAATTAATGGGCGTTCTTGCCAAAACCGCCTGCGGGGCAGTGGAGCATGTGCCGGTTTCCTATGAAACGAACCTGACCCGGACACTGGAAACATTGCAGGAAAACGGTTTTTTTGCCATTGGCCTAGATGAACGCGGGGAACAGCCGATTGATAAAATAGACGTGCCGGACAAAACCGTTCTGGTTTTGGGCGCAGAAGGCGCAGGTTTGCGCCGTCTGGTCGGTGAGACATGCGATACACTCGTTCGTTTACCAACAGCCGGACCGATTGCCAGCCTGAATGTTTCCAATGCGGCTGCCGTCGCTTTATATGCTCTCAAAACAAACTAAGGGGTCAGCCCGCCGCGTCTTTTCTTGTACGCTGCTTTTTTAGCCGGGCCGGTTTCTTTTTCAAGATAGGAATCAATTAACCCGCCTTTTTTAACACCGGCAATGGCAATATGGGCCTCTGTTATACGAGCACCGCCGGAAGTCTCTATTGCCCAGCGCCCCTTCGTATGATTTCCAAAAACACCGTCTGTGGATGCCAGAGAATATACCATGCTCTTATCATCCAGCTTACTGGGCGAGAGTATGACTTTACCCCCGGACGGGCTGATAAGCGTTATTTGTTCAGGCACACCGAATGCGCCTTTATCAAAACGAATGGCCAAATTGGCACGCAGAGCTGTGATGTCCTCATCAATATCCAGATGATAGGAAAAGGTTTCCGGTTGTGGCCCGATAGCATTATAAGGCTTAAATTTTGTCCGCTTTGAAGACACGCGTCGTTCTTCCGTTTTTAAATCCGGATTTGTTTTCAGGATTTGCACCATTTCTGTGACGGCCTTTTTATAAGCCTCTGCACTCAAATAACCAAAACCGCCCTCGTAAGAGTTATGAGGCAAGCCCCGGCCATTATCCTGATAGGAGATTTCTTCAAAATAACTGTCTTTGTAGAAAACGCTACCGGGCCTGAACACATGCTTGGCGGGGACGGCAGCGATCAAAGCCGCCGCAACGAGGTCATACTCGGACAATTCCGGGTGAAGCTCCCGCATCCCGGCAATATAACCACCCGAATTCGGAGCGGAAAATGACGTCCCCTTATGACCCGTCGTATAGCCTCCCTCATCGGCGCCGCTTCTTTTATTGATAAAGTCAGCGGCTGAAACAATACACTCCGTAAAGGCCTTTCTGACCAGACCCGGGTTTTGGCGCATAAAATCCTGCCCTTTTAATAAATTTTCTTTGCCGGGAAACGCGGCCCTTCCAAACTCCGGATGACAGGCCAGAAGAAGAAAGTCATGGTCTTGTTTAGCAATAGATGGGCAAACCTGATCGTCGGCGGCTTCATTCTGCGTAGGGCCTGTTTTACCCTTCAGCATAAGCATCAAACGTTGCTCAAAAATGTCTTTATTCGTTCCGCCCCACCACGGATTTGTTTCTTCATAGGTCTCGTTTATTTTCTTTCGTAACGCATCGCCCTGCGCATAATATTTAAAATAGAATTCTCCCGTAAAAGGATGGTCCGTAACAAAAGAAGCACCGGCCCGGCTGGAATGATTGACGATATAAACGTGGTCACCGTCTTTTTCCGCTTCCCCGATTCTCAGAAGGGTATCAGCCCGGGACAGATGATAAGCATCGCTTCTTTCAAGTTTAATACGGGGGTCGTCACCCTGATTACCCGCACTCCAGACAAAAATGGCCTGCGTATTCTTCCAGAAATTGTCCGCCTGACGTATCTCGGACCATGTATCGACATTACCGCCGCTACATTGCCTGTGCTGTGGACCGCTTTTTCTAACCGCCATGCTCAAGGTGATAACATCTGTTTTTTTAAATACTTTCTGCGTAGCCGGATTTTGAGTGTTCATGATCCAGTCGTTCCACGTAATACCGCGCTCCATATAGTGCATTTTTATATTTTTGTTCGCTATTTTCCCGGCCATACGGTCCGTAATAGCGGCCGCAGACTCACCATGACGCATGATGATATTTAACGGCGATTGGTAAGGGGAAAGCAGTAACCCCATAATTTCGCCTGTATTGGTTTCCAGTTGAACAGCCGTTGCATGCTGTCCGGGCAGACGTTTTTGCGGGCTTTCTTTGTTGTCATTGTCGGGTTTGGCATAAGGCCGAAACGGCGTGCTATGACGTTTCAACACCTCTGACCAGGCTTTGTCCTTATCAGCCGGCAAAACATCATCAAGCGGTGAGGCAAAACCGAGAGAAGCGCAACCCGCTAATAACTGCAAGCTGACACCCAAGGCCGCAGCCTTAAAAATAGTTTTTAAACGGATCATGATTTCCCTGTCTGAATTTTTATTTTTTTATTATCGTCAGGGTAGCGGTTGTCGCTTTTCTTGTATAGCCGGTTTTTTTACAGGAGAGGATACCGGGCCTATTTTTTGCTCCAGATAAGAATCGATTAAGCCGCCTTTTTCAACACCGGCAATCCAGAGCTCCGCCCTTTTTATCTTGTAGCGCAAGGGATCAGGAACCCTGATCTTCCATGTTCCTTTTGTATGGTTGCCGAAAAAGCCGTCCGTTGAGGCCAGTGAATACTCCATTCTTGGCCCCTCCAGCTTACTCGGAGAAAGCTCAACGACAGCGCCCGACGGGCTAATAAGGGATATCTTTTCCGGTACATCTTCTGCTGTGCCGCCAAAATTAATAATAAGATTCGTCCGCAGAGCCGTAATGTCAGAGAAAACGGGCAAAGCATGGTCTATATATTCTTTTTGTTTGAGATCTTCATCTGAAAAATGAGAGGAGATGTCCTGATAAGTCATAGATTGCGACATAGCCCATGTTTCCTGCGTTTTCAAAGCAGGATTATCATCAAGCATTTGCGCCATTTCGGTAACAGTTTGTTTGTAGGCATCAGAGGATAAATAACCGAACCCGGCTTCACGATCATTATGCGGTAAGCCGCGCCCGTTATCACGGTATTGAACGGATTTATGCTTTTCATCCGGGCTCCAGATATGTGTCACAGGCTCCGCCGCTATCAACGCCGCAGCCACAAGAACATGCTCTGACAAATGAGGATAACGTTCATGCATACCGACGATATAACCGGCGCCTTCCGGCCCTGAAAAAGATGAACCGGCAAGACCGCCAATGAAACCATCTTCATCGATCCAGTCAAATTTCTTTAGATATGCGGCGGCCTCTACAATGCATGACATAAAAGCCTGTCTGATTTTTTCGGGATGCTCCCGCCGCAGAACCATGTCGTTCAGAAGAAATTCCTTGCCGGCGAAAGAGGCCGTATCAAAGGCCGGGTGGCATTTTTGCACTTGCTTAAGCGGTGTTGTTTTCAATCGTTCTGCAAAAATAGCCTTATACGGCTTGCCTGTTTTCCGGTCACGGGCCGTATAGATTTTCTCCATACTGCGAAGAAGCGCTTCTTTTTCTTTCTTATATCGATAGCTAAACCCCGTTGAAAAAGGATTAGCTGTGACAAGAGAAACTCCGGCTCGGCTTGAAATAGGGTTAATATAAACACGAATTTCATCTGTTTTTTTATCCGACACTTTCATGGCTTCCCCGATCCGCACCATGGTATCGGCCATAGCAGGATGAAGAGCGTCCTGACGCTCCAGATCTATAGCGCCATCAAGCCCCGAATTTCCGGCACTCCACACCATGATGGCGCGGGAATTGTTCCAGAAATTCCACGCATTGACGATTTCACCGGGATCATCGATAAAGCCGCCACTAAATTGGTTCTCCTGAGAGCCTTTCTTCATAATATTCATACTCAAAGACACAACATCCGCATTCTCAAACAAGGATCTCATCAAAGGATTATAAGGATTGTAAAGCCAAGAATAGGAGCCGTCGAAACGCTTCACATAGTGCGTTGAAATGTTTCTGGAGGAAATATTAGACGAAGAACGAAACAGAATTTGCGCCGCCGCCTCGCCATGCCTTTCAATGACGGCCAACGGCGAGCGATAAGGCGATAATATCAACCCCCCGATTTCAGGGTAACCCGTTTCTATCTGAACCGCATAGGAATGCCGCCCCAGAGGACGTTTTTGGTCAAACGAATGAGAATGCCCAAAGCGCTTATATTCGATATTGTCGCCCTGCAACGCTTCGTTCCAGCTCTGTGTTTCCTTTAAAAAGGGCCAGTTGGACGCACCATGAGCAAAGGCCGTCGCAGCTGAGGCTGTTACAATAGCCAGCCCCAACGCAGAAGCCCTGAAGATATTTTTTAATCTCTTCACGTTAATAATCCCTGTCTAATCTTTTTTTATTATTCCCCATAGTGCTGTCATAAGTTTCGCTTTGGCAAGAAAATTATGTACAGACTGCTTTTAGGGCTGGATTTGCCATTTCTTCTTCGTCATTCTATGAAACCATGGGAACAGCGGCAGAACAGATGGTAGATAACAATAGCGACGAACAAGACGAATTATTTCTGGTGGATGGCTCCGGCTATATCTTCCGTGCTTATTATGCCATGCCGCAAAACCTGACAAATCCGGAAGGCGTTCCTGTGGGGGCCGTTCTTGGTTTCACCAGCATGATCATGAAACTGCTGACTGATTTGCACGCGCCCTATATTGCCGTAATTTTTGATGCGGCCCGCAAAAACTTCCGGAATGAAATATATACGGAATACAAAGCCAACCGTGACGATACACCGGAAGACCTCATCCCTCAATTCGGCCTGATACGCGACGCAACGGAAGCCTTCGGTATTCCGGCAATTGAGCTAGAGGGGTTTGAAGCGGACGATCTGATAGCGACTTATGCGCGACTGGCCTCTGAACAAGGTAAAAAAGTCACGATCGTCGGTACGGACAAAGACTTAATGCAGCTCGTTAATGATAATGTCCGCATGTTCGACCCGATCAAGAACAAATATATCGGCCCGGCAGAAGTAAAAGAAAAATTCGGTGTTCTACCGGACAGAGTCATTGATGTGCAGTCACTGGCCGGCGATTCCACTGATAATATTCCGGGCGTCCCCGGCATTGGTATTAAAACAGCAGCAGAACTGATTAATGAATATGGCGATCTGGATACATTGCTGGAACGGGCCGGAGAAATCAAACAACCCAAACGCCGGGAAAAACTGATTGAAAATGCCGACATGGCCCGTATTTCCCGGAAGCTGGTCACATTAGCGCCCGACGCGCCCATTCCTGTGGATTTAACTGATTTAAAAAGCCGTGATCCGAACACACCGCAACTGGCCGATTTTCTTCGTGCGCAAGGATTCAAAACTATTCTGGCCCGCCTCAATCAAGCGCCCGCGGCCCCTTCTTCAAACGAAGGCGAGGCCGTTCATCAAGATGGGAACACAGCTTTACCGCCCGTCAGTAAAAACAAATATACGCTAATCACAAAACCGGAAGAGCTACAGGTCTGGATTAACAAGGCCTATGAAACCGGACAGCTTGCCATCGATACAGAAACAACGGGCCTGACCCCGGCCAAAGCCGATCTGGTTGGTATATCACTCAGCCCGCAACTTGGTATGGGGGCTTATATCCCGCTGGGACATGCGCAGGAACGGGATTTACTGGGAACAACCAATGGCGACATTGAACAAATGCCGATGGAAGACGCCATCAGGCTTCTTAAACCTGTTCTGGAAGATGACAGCGTTTTAAAAATCGGCCATAACATCAAATATGACTGGCAGATGATCGCTGCTCACGGCATAAAAATGGCGCCTTGTGATGATACGATGCTACTGTCCTACATACTGGACGGTGCTGCACACGGGCACGGTATGGACGAACTGGCGGAACTGCTTTGCGGTCATACAACGATCAAATTCAAGGATGTCGCCGGCACAGGGAAAAAGCAGATAACTTTCGATTATGTGCCGATTGACGTCGCACTTGATTACGCTGCCGAGGATGCCGAGATAACGCTGCGTCTTCATCATATCCTGAAGCCCCGTATTGCGCAGGAACATATGGCGGCGTTGTATGAAGATATAGAACGTCCCTTAATTCCTATCATTGCGAAGATGGAGAGCGAAGGCATCAAGGTTGATCCGGCGTCCTTAAAGAAAATGTCACAGGATTTCGCCAAACGGCTGGCCATACTGGAAGAAGAAATTCATAAAACCGCCGAACATCCTTTTAATGTGGCCTCTCCCAAACAGGTCGGTGTCGTCCTGTTTGATGAAATGGGGTTTGAGGGCGGCAAAAAGACAAAAACCGGGGACTGGTCGACGAGTGTCTCCGTGCTGGAAAAGCTGGCCATACAAGGCCATAACATCGTGCAGAAAATTCTCGACTGGCGGCAGCTTGCCAAGCTTAAATCCACTTACACTGATGCCTTGCAGGAACAAATCAATCCAAAAACAGGCCGCGTTCATACCTCTTTTCACATGACGGGCACCAATACGGGACGGCTGGCCTCAAGCGACCCCAATTTGCAAAATATTCCGATCCGCACCGAAGAAGGCCGCAAAATCCGGGAAGCTTTTATTGCCGAAAAAGGCTGGAAAATTCTTTCTGTTGATTACAGTCAGGTAGAATTAAGACTGGCAGCAGCGTTGGCCGGTGTTGAGGCCTTGAAAACAGCCTTCAAAGACAGTGTCGATATTCACAGCCTGACCGCTTCACAAGTATTCGGTGTGCCTCTTGATGACGTAACACCGGAACTGCGCCGTCAGGCCAAAGCCGTTAATTTTGGTATCATTTACGGTATTTCCGGCTGGGGACTGGCAAAACAACTGGGCTGCGACCCAGCTGACGCCAATGAATTTATCCGCAAATATTTGAGTAAATTCAATGAAATTCAGGATTTCATGGAGACGAACAAGGAAGAGGCCCGCCAAAATGGGTTTGTAAAAACTCTTTATGGCCGAAAATGCGTTATCAGAGGCATTAACGACAAGAACGGTGCTATTCGCGCCGGGGCCGAGCGGCAGGCCATCAACGCGCCCCTGCAAGGTACCGCCGCCGATATCATGAAAATGGCCATGGCAAAAATGCCTCAGGCTTTGTGTGATGCGGGCCTGAAAGCCCGTATGTTACTACAGGTTCACGATGAGCTTATTTTCGAGGTCCCGGAAGAGGAGCTGGAAAAAACGGCTGCTCTCGTTCGTGATGTGATGCAGAATGTTGCCGATATTGGCGTGCCTCTGGACGCCGAAGCCGGTTGGGGCGAAAACTGGGCCGAAGCGCATTAAAGTTGATATATTTGTTGTTTTCATATAACAAAACCTTTGTTTAAAGAATAACAAAGGGGGCTTAGGTCATGAAATTCGTAGTCACAGGCATTAATATTTCAGGAAGCGATAAAGGAACATCCCAGAGTGAATGGCGTATTGCAGGAACACTGGACGGAACCCCTGTTGAACTTCGTTATCTTGATGAAGGTAACAACGCAGAATATGATACATGCACTGAATTCGAGCGTCTTTCTCCTGCCGGACAGGAAATGCCCTGGGAAGAAGATATGCATGAGTGGATTGCACTCAATGTAAGTGAAATGATGGATATGGCTTTTGATAAAAATTTAGGGCCTAAAACATTTAAAATAGAACCGATTGTTAAAACGCCACTTAAAAAGAAAAACCCTCCTCCTGGACTAAACATGTAGTTTTTTCTTTTTCCGCTCCCGCCAAACAATAAAGAGATTGCTGGCAATAACAACGGCACCGCCAATCCAGACATGGGCGGTGGGCCAGTCATTGAAGAAAAGAAAACCGAACAAAACACCCCAGACCAGACCTGTAAACTGAAGAGGCGATAAGGTTGAGGCCGGTGCAATAACAAAAGCCTTCGTTTTTAAAAATTGTTGCAGAACCCCTGCCACACAGACACCGGCAAGAACCCATAACGTTCCTATTTGTGGCATCGAACCAATGAAGGGCATGAAAATACCGGTGACAACAACGCCCGTTAAAAGGAAGTAAAAAACGGTTGTGGTCGGATTTTCTGTATGGCCAAGATCGCGCAATGCCAAGGATACGCCCGCAATCGTAAAAGCGGCAGCAAAGGCGTAAGCATAACCAATCAATGAGCCGCTACCCGAGGGACTGACAATAATAAGAACGCCGGCAAAACCGACGATAACAGCGGCCCAACGGTAAAGCCCGACTTTTTCTTTTAAGAGTGGCCCGGAAAAGGCTGTGATAATCAGCGGTGCGGCATACATCAGAGCGGTGGCATCCGCGACCGGCAAATATTTATGAGCTGAAAACACAAGAAAAGCGCTTAGCGTGCCAACAAGTCCCCTTACAATATGAGCTTTAGGACGGTCTGTTTTCAAAACCACCATGTCTTTTTTCCAAAACAAAAAAAGCCCGATGACTATCAGCCCCGCAAGATTGCGATAGAACACAAGTTCAAACGGGTGATAGGTTTCAGTGGCCAGCTTCGCAAAACTGTTCATGGCTACAATCGTAAAGATTGCCGCCGCATATAAAAAAAGACCGTACAGGATATTGTGTTTCATGATTCCTCTTTCATTGACAGAACATGAATTTTCATTATGAATAGCACATAATCATTACAAAAGATCAGGGAGATACTCAAATGACAAAGACATCCATTGCGGCTCTTGCCGCTATTGCCTTAGCTTTTAATGCGGCCAGCGCTTTTGGTCATGGCGACGAACAGCATGAGCCAAAACCATTGGCACCTGACCAATATAATTTGGTAGTCAGCAAGGATTTCAACCCGGAGCAGGACATATCGCTCGCGGGGGCCAGCATGGCCTCTCTGGGAAGAGGGTTTAGCACCTGCTCCCGGGATGGTGTTGCTCTGGGGCTTCATGCCAATATTCTGGTGAGTTCGGAAGACATGCACAATCATTACTACAGGGAAAAACTGCCGAGCCTCCCTGAAAATTCAGCGCTGGAAGATATTGAAAGCTGGATTGAATCCCTGCCAAAAGAAGAAAAAGAGGCAGCGTGGAAAACATATCAGGAAATCAGAGCCGATATTAACGGCCGCCTGATGTATATCGGCGTTGGTGCGAATAATATATGGCATGAAATGGGCCGGGATCATTCCTATCACGAACTCATGAACTGGAATAAAGACATTCAGGAGATATTCTCCCAAAAGGCGCAGTCCCTGGTCGATGAAATCGGAACATCAACCAAAATGACGACAAAGCTTTTTTACGACGTTAAACCGTATGTAAAAAGCTCGTCAGAAGAAAATGCGCTAAACGGGAAAACATGCAGTCCTTTAACGCCTAGTTAGGCACGGATTCATTCTGCATAACCGTTTCATATTGTCCTGCTGCTAAAATATGGCCGTTTCTGGTGTCCTGCACTATAACGGCAAACCCAGCGTGGATTGCGGTTATAGTGGGCGTGACTATTGTTTCCTGCTGCTCTGCATTCCATGATCCTATCTCTTGCAAAGCGCTGACGACATTGTAATAAACCATATTCTTCCCTTTATTGGTGCCCTCGGCGATAATAAGATCGTGCGGCTTATCGTACAGAGCCAGCCATAATATCGTGTGCTCTCCCGATTCTATAATCTTGTTCTCCCAAAGAGCATCCGGGGCGGGGGAAACCATGTACTCTCCCGATTTCTCCGCCGGAACAATCTGAAGAGGAAGAGGGGCAACAGTCACGGCTTTTTTCAAGGCCTCCGTAATATCGTCCATTTTATAGCCCACAACATCAATCTGTCCCTGCAACACCATTTGCGGCGTATAAACCGGACCGGCATTCAGCGTCCCCATGTAATCGGCCTGACGTGCCGTGCAGAAAGGCTTCGAGAGCGAACCTTCCTTCACATCAAAAAAATCAACCTGACAATTCAATCCAATAATATGGGGTTGTTGCAATAAATCGCCAAACAAACGGTCTGCACGGGGGCAAAAAACACAAGACTGCGAAGAAAAAAGCTCCATCACAACCGGTATATTTCTGTCTTCAGATAAAGTCGGCGTTGTAGAAAGCTGTTCACTCTCTACGTCCGCAACAGGGTTTTGTGCAAAGACGATATGATTGCCACCAAGGGAAAATAAGAAAAGGCCTATAAAACAACAGGCCGTTAAGCGAAGATTAAGGGCTTTCATCATATAATGATCCTATCATGGGATTTGGAAAACGAACAATATTCACCGGCTGCTTCACTCTTCTCTGCACAGCTTTGCTGTTATTCTCCCTTGCAGGCAATAGCCGTCTGGTCGCAGCAGATGACAACAGCTTCAAACAACAACTTACTGAAATATCAGCAGAAATCAACGATCCTGTTCATGATATTATAACGCAGCAACTTGAAGCCATTAAAACCCGGGATGCTGACCTTGCTTTCTCCCTGACAACGGATAATTTTCACGAAAAGTTCAACGATGCCTTGAAATTTCTCGGAGAAATACGTTTTGAGTACCGGCCCATATATAACCACGAAAGCTATTCTTTTCTCAGTCGCCACGATATGAAAGGAGCATTACTGCAAAAAGTCGAAATGGAAGACCGTTACGGCGATCCGGTTATTGTTATTTACAAACTAAAAGAACAGGAAAATGGCGGCTGGCTTATTGATTCCTTTACAATTCTAGATCTCGAAGCGCAGCCAATCTAACCCAACAAACAGTAAGAACCCTCCTCACATGCCCGGCAGTTCCATGTTGGTCGGCAAACCCATTTCTTCCATCATTTTCTGAGTTTCTTCGGCCAGTTTCTGATCGGCATTTTCCCGTGCCATGTTCATGGCGGCCATAACCAGATCTTCCAGCGTTTCCTTGTCCTGCGGATTAATAATTTCCGGCAATATCTCGACTTTCCGTGTTTCGCCCCGGCATGTCATCACAATATTGACCATGCCGCCGCCGGCTTGTCCCTGCACTTCAACCTCTGCCAGTTTCGCCTGCATCTCCTGCATCCGTTCCTGCATTACTTGCGCCTGTTTCATCATGTCCTGAATATTCATATCGTCGCCCTCTTATGTTTTACAATTGAATTAATGACCCTTAATTTCTATGACCGTTCCCGGAAAAGCTACCAGTACATCCCGCACTACAGGATTTTCTTTTACCTTCTCCATAAGTGCCCGGTCAATTTTTTCTTTCTGTTCGGCCAAAGTAGGCAGACCTTGTGAACTGGATATACTAATCATCCATTGCCGCCCTGTCGCCGCCATCAAAAATTTTCTCAAGTCCTGCGCCAAGGTCGGTGAAGCCTCCGGTTTTTGTCGCATTTCCAACAGTCCAAGCTCAAGCTTAACCAGATGGACACCATGATAAACCTGTCCGGCTAAAATCATCTCTTTCTGCAACTCCAGCAAAGATACAATATCTTCTAATGTTGCCAAAGTCTCCGATGCATCCGGCGTTATTTGCGGCACGGGGACAGGGGCAGACGCGGCCATAGCGGAGCTTCCTCCGTCTCCCCCGGCAGCAGAAACGGCAACAGCAGAAACAGGTTCCGGTTCCGATGCGGCGGGAAGCACATTAGCCACTGGGTTTGCAACCGGCGCAGGCGTTGTGTCCTGCTGATTTTTTAGTTTTTTAATCAAAGTCGCGGGGTCTGGTAAGTCAGCCGCATAAGCCAGACGAATAACGATCATTTCCGCCGCCGCCTGCGGATGGGGTGCGACATTTACTTCGTCAATTCCTTTCAGGATAATCTGCCATGCCCGCCCCAATGTCGGCATAGAGAGCTTCACCGCCATAGATGAGGCCCGGTCAAACGCATCCTGCCCAATAACCCCCTGCGCTGCTTTCTGGCCGGGAACAGCGCGCAATTTTGTCAGCAAATGCGTAAAATTCAGAAGATCCTGTACCAAAACCAAGGGATCGGCCCCGTTCGCATACAGCGCTTCCATCAAATCAAGCGCCTCTGCGCATTCACCTTTCAAGGCATGGTCCAGTACATCCATAACACGCGTACGGTCAACAAGACCCAGCATGTCATTGACCTGTTGCGTGGTCACATCGCCGCTGCCCAAAGCAATAGCCTGATCCAAAAGACTTAAACCATCACGAACGGAACCATCAGCGGCACGAGCAATCAGGGCCAGCGCGGCCTCATCAGCCGTCACTTTCTCCCACTCGCAGATTTTTTTGTAATGCGCTTCCAGAGTCGGCACATCCACCCGCCGCAGATCAAAGCGCTGACAACGCGAAAGAACGGTAATCGGTACTTTACGAATTTCAGTGGTCGCAAAAATGAAGATCACATGATCCGGCGGCTCCTCCAGCGTTTTCAACAGAGCATTAAACGCCTGTTTGGAAAGCATATGCACTTCATCAATAATATAAACTTTGTAGCGTGCCGACGTCGGCGCATAGCGCACACCGTCCAGAATTTCCCGGATGTCGTCCACCCCGGTGCGAGAGGCCGCATCCATCTCCATAACATCAGGATGCCGATCTTCAGAAATAGCCTGACAGAGCTCACAATCATCCGTCGCACCCGTCGTTGGTCCGGCCTTGTCGTCCGGACCAGTATAATTCAGGGACTTGGCAATAATACGTGCAATAGAGGTTTTCCCTACACCACGCACACCGGTCAGCATATAAGCCTGCGCAATCCGCTTACTTTCAATGGCATTTTTCAACGTGCGCACCGTGGAATCCTGTCCAATCAATTCATCAAAATTCCGGGACCGGTATTTGCGCGCCAGAACGCGGTAGGGTGTTGTCTTTTCTTCCGTCATACTTTCTGTGTAGTGAGATTCGGACATAGGCGCAAATTCTCTTTGAAAAAAACCCCGCTTCAATAAGAGTTTTTTTATTTTTCTTTACATAAACAACAAAGAGCTGCTATGTTTTTTCAGGAAACAGGAAAGGAGCTCTTATGATTTTACTGGATAAGGCAGAACAGCAAATCAATCAAGGTGCGTATGGCAACGCGCTGGATACGCTCTATTTTCTGGCGACGAACGATCAGGAAAAAGGAAGCCGTCACCGTGTCGTCCGGGCCCTGAGCTTGCTGGCCGGCCATGTTGACGACCCACGGATAGAAGAAGCACTGGAATATCTTGCTGCGCGATCCTGTCCGTTTGCAAAAAGTGCTCTGAAAACGACTCTTCCCGCAGAGCGCGGAAAACTTTATTTTCGAATGGGCGATTACGAAAGATCGCTTGAGGCTCATAAAGCCTCTTACGAAGCCGGGGAAACAGCGGCGCTATCAAGAATAGCTGTCCATGCCCGTTATATTCCCGATGAAACCGAAGCCGCGATTGCATATCTGATGAAAAACACCTACCGGCCTTCCTTCGATTTTGAACAAGCCGTCACAGGACGTGATCTACCTTTTTATAAGGCCCTGTATTTTTCTGATCGCGGTGATGAAGAACAGGCCACAAATTTTTTATCTGTGGCCTCCCTGAACGGTCATAAAAAGGCCGAAGAACAATTGCAGGATCTTCTGCCTATTATCACGCTGCACCGTCGGCCCGAACGATAAATAAACAAAGAACATACGTCTTCAGCGGGATTCACAGGGTAAATATAAAAATACATCTATTATGAAGTGGAAGAACGAACGCGACCCGGAAAAATTCGTTGCGGCTGCTACCTTTCGGTCCTGACCGAGTTGGCGAAAAAACCGCCCGCGCCGCCCTTCCGCTGTAGGGTATAGCTCTCTATTCGCCCTGACGCAAGTTTTTGATTGAAAACAGATCGTAATCTCTGTATTTCATTCCTTAGTGCCGCATTAGCTCAGTTGGTAGAGCACATCATTCGTAATGATGGGGTCAGGTGTTCAAATCACCTATGCGGCACCATTTTTAAAAACCCATTTCAATAATGTAATGGCCACATTGCAATAAAGATACCGCCCGGTCAAAACATCACCGGACGGCCCAACAAATACTAAGAATCCTTCCTCTGGCTTCTTTTCTATGCCATAAGCTCCTGTCCGGAGGAATAAAGACCCATGCTTACTATATCGAATTTAACCTATAAAATTGGCAACCGCACAATTCTTGATGATTGTGGCGTGACTGTTATGGATGGCTGGAAAGTAGGCGTCGTCGGCGTAAACGGTGCCGGAAAATCGACGCTTTTCAAACTGATCGCCGGTGAGATACAGGCCGATGGCGGCACGGTTGCTATGAACGCACAGCAGCGGCTTGGCATGGTACGGCAGGATATTCCCGAAACCGACACCCCCCTCAT
The DNA here is from genome assembly GCA_021776075.1 of Alphaproteobacteria bacterium. Classification (GTDB taxonomy): domain Bacteria; phylum Pseudomonadota; class Alphaproteobacteria; order Micavibrionales; family Micavibrionaceae; genus JAJFGQ01. The sequence continues at coordinate 14,986 of JAJFGQ010000062.1, forward strand.
TGATCTGGTGCTGGCCGCCAACGAGGAAATGGCAGATCTGTGGAAAGCAACCGAAACCGAGAGCGATCCCAATAAAATTGCAGATATATACCAGCGGCTTTCTGATATGGATGCCTATTCCGCACCGGCCAAGGCGTCCCGTCTTCTCACCGGGCTGGGTTTTAAGGAACATGAATTACAGGAACCGTTTTCATCTTTCAGTGGCGGCTGGCGCATGCGGGTAGCCTTGGCGGCCGCGCTCTTTGTAGAGCCGGAGATATTACTGCTGGATGAGCCTACCAACCACCTTGATCTTGAAGCCATCATGTGGCTGGAAAGCTATCTGGCCAGCTATCCTCATACGCTTCTGATCATTTCCCATGATCGTGAAGTGCTTAACAAATGTATTGATCATGTCGTCCATGTCGACAAGCAGACACTCGCCCTTTACACCGGCAACTACGACACCTTCGAACGCGAGCGTTTAGCAAGCCTTGGCCTGCAACAGAAAATGTTTGAAAAGCAACAGGCGCAGCGCGCCCATATGCAGCAATTCGTTGACCGCTTTAAGGCACAGGCCACCAAAGCCCGCCAGGCACAAAGCCGGGTCAAGGCGCTGGAGAGAATGGATCTGGTCGACGCCGTTATCGCCGACCGGGCCGTGCGGTTCGTATTTCCCAATCCTGCCAAAATTGCCTCGCCTATGATCTCGATTGATAACGCTGACGTCGGCTATACGGAGGGAATCCCTGTTCTGCGTCAGCTTCATGAAAACATAGACCGCGATGACCGTATTGCTCTTTTGGGCGCGAACGGCAACGGTAAATCAACCCTGATGAAACTAATCGCCGGAAAACTGGATGTAATGAACGGCGAAGTCCGACGCTCAAAAAAATTGCGGATCGGGTATTTTTCCCAGCACCAGACCGAAGAGCTAAACGTGGACTCCACGCCCTATGAAGAAATGCAGGACCTGATGCGCAAAAAAATTCCGGACGTCAAAGAGTCGGTCGTGCGTGCAAAGCTGGGGGCTTTTGGTTTTTCACGGGATCTGGCTGATAATCGTATTGCTTCGCTAAGCGGAGGCGAAAAAGCACGGCTTTTGTTCGCTTTTATGAGCTTCGACGCGCCGCATCTTTTGCTTCTAGATGAACCTACAAACCATCTTGATATCGACGCCCGCGAAGCGCTGGTGCAGGCTTTGAATGCCTATGAAGGCGCGATTGTGATCGTCAGCCATGACCCGAACATGGTTGAGCGTGTTGCGGATCGTCTATGGCTGGTCAAAGACGGAGCCTGCATACATTTCGATGGTGATCTGGAGGATTACCGGAAATTCACGACTCAGGCCCGCCGCGAAGAACGCAAGAAAGAAAAGAAAAAGAAAGACCGTAATACCAAGGCCCCTGCCCCTGCTCATAAAAAAAATACGGACGAAACGGAAAAGAAAATTACAAAGCTGGAGCAAGAAAAGAAAAATATGGAAGAGATCATGAGCGCGCCAAAATTCTATGAAGGTGACAGCCAAAAAATTACTGAGGCCCAGAATAAATACAACCGGATATTAAAAGATCTGGAGATTCATGAAACAGCATGGATCGAAGCACAAAGCGGCTAAAAGAATATGGGTTTTTCTATTGGTACAATAAATATTGATGAACCGGTGTTTTTAGCACCGATGTCAGGCGTCAGTGATTTGCCGTTCCGACGGATCGTAAAGCGCTACGGCGCCGGGCTCGTATTCTCCGAGATGATTGCAAGCCGTTCGATGTTACAGGAAAACAACAAGTCTTTGCGGGCCAACACCGATTACACCGAAGAATTTCCTATGGCGGTACAGCTTGCCGGTTGCGAGCCGGACATTATGGCCGAAGCGGCACAAATGAATGTGGCCCGCGGCGCAGCGATCATTGATATTAATTTCGGATGCCCGGTAAAAAAAATCGTTAAAAAATTTGCTGGCTCTGCCCTCATGCAGGATGAAAAGCTTGCCGTCCAAATTATGGAAGAAACAGTCAAGGCCGTTGATGTTCCCGTGACCGTTAAAATGCGTCTGGGCTGGGATGACGATCATTTAAATGCCCCGCGTCTGGCTAAAATGGCAGAAGATGTCGGCATACAGATGATTACGGTTCACGGTCGCACGCGCAATCAAATGTATAAGGGAACAGCCGATTGGACCGCCGTGCGCACGGTGAAAGAGGCGGTCAGCCTGCCTGTCATTATCAATGGCGATATTTTAAGCCCGGAGGATGCCAAACAGGCCATGGCCATATCGGGCGCGGACGGCGTGATGATTGGCCGCGGCTGTTGCGGAAAACCGTGGCTACTGCGCCAGACGATGGATTATTTGCGCAGCGGGGACATAAGCGCGCCGCCGCCTATGGCTGCTCGCCTCACTCTGGTCAAAGAACATTACGATGCCATTTTAAATTATTATGGCGGCAGGCAGGGCGTGGCCATCGCACGCAAACATTTATCATGGTATTGCGTCGGCATGCCCGATTCTGCGGCCTTTCGTTCACAGATAAACAAAGTAACAGACCCCGATGTCGTCAAACAGATGCTTGATGATTACTTTACCAAGAACATTTAAACGACGTCAGTCTTATCCTCTTCACTTGTAATCTTCTTCAAAAGAACAGCTTTTTGCATTTCAAAAGAATAGGCATTTTTCCCTGCATCTTTTGAAATATAACAACCCTTATCCGCACGCTCCAGAAGGTGCATAACATCCAATCCGGGCTGTGTCATCGCAATACCTAAACCGTATGTATTAATATATAAAAAAAGCATTACCTCTGGAACCGCCTAGAATACGGCTTTAATTAGCATAACAAAAAAACAAAACATGAATTGATAAAAGCCAAAGAGTCATAGATCATGTCCATCTATTGTCAGCTCAAGATAACTTTGAAGGAAATGACATCATGGAGACGATTTACTGGGACCACTTTTACAATCATATCCTCTTATTGAATCTTTTGATTGTAATCGGCTTACTGACATCACTGCGCCTGTTTTCAGGAACGATCGCCCATATCAAGGCATCGGATGAATTACTTAAAAAAAATAACCCGGCCTTTGGTATATCGCTGGCGGGAGCTACTCTTGCCCTCACCATTATGCTGAGCGGTACAATTTACGGCAGCCCCGAAAATGATGCTTATTATTCCATCCTGTCTGTCGGTTTCTTCGGCATTCTCGGTATAATGCTCATGGCTCTGACCCGGCTCATTCTTGATAAAGTTACCCTTCCCCTTATTTCCCTTCGTGATGAAATCATAAAAGGCAATATTGCTGTATCTATCGTAGATGCGGGTAACGTTCTGGCAGCAGCCATCATCATCCGCACCGTTATGATCTGGGTTACAGCCGTTTCAGTAGAAGATGTTATGGCGTTGTTGGGAGGATATCTTGTCTCCCAGTTTATTCTGACTGCCATGACCCGGTTAAAACGTAAAATATTTGAAACTGTCAACAGGGGCAGCTTTGTGCAAACAGAACTGCAAAAAAACAACATTGCTCTGGCCTTAAGATTTTCCGGCCAAAAAATAGGAGCTGCTTTTGCCATTGCCACAGCAGCACATGTTGTTGTCTATGAGCAATACAACACCCTTCCGATTCTTACCGCGTGGTTCTGTGCCTCCCTGATTGCCGTACTGATCTGGAAAATTCTTTGCCTGCTTGCCGAACGTCTTATCTTGTGGCGTGTTGATATGAACAAGGAAGTCCTGGAACAGAAAAATATGGCCGTTGGTGCCGTGCAGGCCGCAATCTATATCTCTATGGGATTGCTGATTTCATCACTATAAGAACAGAACCTGCCCCCCATAGATTGGGATGTCGACATCCCTGAATATTTACAAACTGTAGAGCCATAGACATAATGTTCTTTTGTTAAGGCAGTTTAATCCAATTGCTATAGGTTGGAAACAATGACAGACTGTTCAAAGTTGTATTTCAACGGTTTTTAAACATGAAAATCCTTATTATTGATGATGATGAATTGATCAGGATGACCTGCCGTAATATCCTTAAAAAAGAAGGATATTCTGTTTTGGAAGCAGAAAACGGCAACTCTGGATTGGAAGTATTCAAAAAAGAAAAACCTGATCTTGTTATTACTGACATGCTAATGCCGGACAAAGAAGGGCTGGAAACCATATCAGATATCCGGGCCATAAACCCAAAGGCTAAAATTATTGCCATGTCCGGTGGGGGAAGCACTCATAATATGAGCTTTTTACAATTGGCACAAAAAATAGGTGCCGATCGTGTGTTAAAGAAACCCTTTAAGCCAACAGAACTTCTTATGACCGTGAAGGGCCTTCTGAATACATAGATATTCTCTTCTCATTATTTCATAGTAAACTATGCAGCCTTTATTAACACAAACTCTATAAAATCGGGATATGTTTCCAAAACATATAAGAACATTTTTAAAACTACCGGCCTTCCTGAAACATTTGTTTTTTCAGAAAAAACAAACGCAGGTGGAGCAAATCCATTCTAAAAAAAGCACCTCATTAAATTCAAAAAAACAGGTAGAACTGGAAAATCTTTGTAACCAGCTTTTCAAAAAGAAAGAGCTTATCACTTCCGGAAAACTCCAATTTATAGGCCTCGCCAAAATCAAAAAACGCATGGGAAAGCAATGGGAAGGCCTCAGTAAAATCGTCTATGAAACAACGGAAGAAATCATTGATAAACATATGGGAAAAGGCGATATTTTTATCCGTTACAAGGATGACACCTACATCATCGTTTTTGCTCATGCGACCCCGGAAGAAAGTCAACTTAAAGCCTCTTTAATAGCAGAAGAAATCAGAAAACGACTTTTTGAACTGGATGAGGAAGAATTAAGAGACATTGAAATCCGGGAAGCCGTCAGTGAGATCAGAACAGACCTGCTTATGGAATCGGATTTCCTTGATGGCATGTTTGATCTCATGGATGACTCATTTGGAGATCTGGATATCGAATTTCAAGAAGCAGAACAACAGGACAATATCGAGCCTCCTCCTGAAATTCAAGCCACTGAAGTCGACACACAAAACTACAAACCTATAAAAACACCCATAAAAAAAAGAAACAATGAATTACCCGCCTTAAACTGTTGCTACGTTCCCTTATGGGATACAAGCCGAGGGGCCCTCACAACGTACCTTTGTCTGGCACGCGGAAAGGAAACAGGAAGCAATCCATTCGACAACCACAAGACACTTTACAACAGCCTTCTCCAAACGCAGACCACCGCACTCGACCACGCCATGCTACAAGTTGTTGCTGCGGAACTAAAAGCCATGGAAGAAGACGGGCGTCAGTTTTTTATTATTTGTCCGGTACAGCATGAAACCGTATATAACATGGAAAAATATGAAGAGTATAAACGCCTTCTTTCACATATCCCTCTTGGCCAAAGAAAATTCTTACTGCTTCTGGTCATAGATATAAATATAAAAGAAACTAAGCCTCCTAAAAATGCCTATTGGTTTGCAAAACCACTTCGTGTCTTTTGCCCGCATGTCTTTGTTGAAATCCCCCTAAGACAAGATATTAACTTCAATTACCTGCACAATTCCGGTGTCAATGTTGTCGGGGTCAGATTGGATAACAAGGCCATGACAGAACAGGATACAATTCACCTGCTTAGTAATTTCAGCACAAAAGCAAAATCACTAAAAATCTCCAAGACTTTTGTTCTGGATGTATCCAGCCTCAGTCTCACAACATCAGCTGTATGTGCGGGGTTTGATTTCCTCGGTGGCTCTGCTATTCACGACCCCGTCGATAAACCGGACAGCGTTCACCGCTACCATCATGCTGATCTTATAGCAGGCCTTGGTAAACAAGATTAAGAAAGAAATGTCTTTAAATAATCCTTCACCACGCCATATTCCTTCCAGATTTTCTTTAAGATTATCCCCCGCTCTCCAGCAGGAACATCGGCCATTTCCTGAGCCTTCTCACATAGTTCCTGCAGTTTTTTTGCACCCACCATGCCAGAACCGCCCTTTAATTTATGAGCCGCATCAACCCACGCCTTACTGTCTCCCTCAACACAATGCTCTGCTATAATTTTTATGCTTTCTTCGCTTTGTTTTAGAAAAACTGAAATAAAATTCTTAACATCGTCCGGCGTATCAGCATACGATTCAAGCAAAGATATATCGACAGGCGCATCAGAGTTTTTACTACCCTTTATTTTGCTCTGAAGACTCTCTTCTTCAGGGAAAATAATCCACTGTTCCAAAACATCTTTCAGTTCATCAGAATCAATCGGCTTACTGACATATTCATTCATACCGGCTTTAAGGCATTTCTCTCGTGTGCCTCTCATGGCATCCGCTGTCAACGCGACGATAGGGATATCTTTGCCCGTCTTCTTTTTGCTCTTCCTGATATCTGCCGTCGCTTTGTAACCATTTTTCTCCGGCATATGGCAGTCCATAAGGATTAAATCATAATCCTTATCTTCAAAGGCATTAACGGCCAGTGATCCGTCTCCAACAATATCAATATGTTTTAACCCCATACGGCGGAGCAATCTGCTAATAAAATCCTGATTCAACAAATGGTCTTCTGCAATCAGTATCCTGACCTTATCAAAAGGCAGTCTGGTCTTCGAATCTTGCGTGCTTTTCTTGACTAGTCTATTTGTCCGTGTACGCTCCTCCACCTGATCCGTAATATCAAACGGAATTTTGAACCAGAAAGTTGAACCCTTACCGACCTCGCTTTCCACACCGATTGTACCGTCCATCATCTCGACAAGCTCTTTCGTAATGGCCAGCCCTAAGCCCGTACCACCGTATTTTCTGGTTGTCGATACGTCTGCCTGCGTAAATTTTTCAAAAATATGGCTTAACTGATCTTCCGCTATGCCGACGCCTGTATCTTTCACGGTGCAGAGAATCTCGACTTTACCCTCATTTAAAACCTTACTTTCAACTTGAACCTCAACATTGCCTGCATCAATTTCAAAAGTCTTAATCTCGACTGTTTCCGGCGACTGCTCCGTGCTGTCAAACACAACATCTACATTGCCTGTATTCGTGTATTTTACAGCATTACTAATAAGGTTCGTAAGAATACGGCCCACACGAAGCGGGTCACCAAGACAATAAGGTACCTCACCCTGTTCATATTGGTAGTTAAGGGAGACACCTTTCGCGCTTGCTATAGGCGCCATAGACTCCATAACGCTCGCCACCATATTTTTCAGATCAAAGCCTATATTCTCCAGCACCATATTGCCTGATTCAATTTTGGAAATATCCAAAATATCATTAACAATCTCGAGAAGATTCGTAGCTGACTTATGGACGGTCGTAGCCATAGACCTGTTGTCTTCACTTATATCTTCATCTTCTACAAACATCCGGGTCATACCCAGAATACTATTGAGCGGTGTTCTTAGTTCATGGGACATATTCGCCAGAAAATCTGATTTGGCTTCACTCGCCCTTTCAGCTTCCTTTTTTGAAACGCCCAAGGCCCTTTCTATATCTTTAAGAGTCGTAATATCAACACTGTAAATATTGATGTATCCATGATCCGGAATGGGCACAATATGGAAGAAAAAAGTTCTGGAATCGGCTTCCACTTCTATCTCTTGCTGCTGATTTGTATCAACAGCCTTCTGCAAAGCGCTTTTCAATATAAGCGGCAGATCACTTTGGTCTTTATAGTCCCATAAGTGAAAAAGCACATCAGAGGGTTTGTTTTTGTAAGACAGGGATAAATCCGCATAATTGAATCGTAAAACGGGAAATGGATTTTGTTCAGGGAAACGCATAAGTTCGTCGCGCTCTTTCTCCGCCTCTTTCTCTTGTGAAATATCGGAAAGAAGCCCCACAAAAATCTTCTCATTATCGACAGAAACATCCGTAATACTTAAAGATAGCGGAAAAACGTTACCACCCTTTCTTTTTCCTTCAACTGCACGGTTTCCATCCATAACCACGCTTTCGCCTGTCTTCGTATAGTTTTTTAAATAACCATCATGCTCACTATGATACGGCTCCGGCATCAGCATATTAACATTCTGCCCCACAAGTTCCGCAGCTTGATAACCAAATATCCATTCTCCCCACTTATTACATGTTTTGATTATACCTTTTGTATCAATCGTAATAACAGCCTGCATCATGTTATCCATAATAGCCGTAAGATAAGTCGCCTCATCATTCAAAGTATTGCGGGCCAATAAAAGCTCCACGTGCCAATTCCGAATATTGCGTAAGGCAAAAAACCAGATAGCCACCAAAAACATAAGTGACAGAGCCACAGGATACAGTGCGTAATACATACTTTGCGCCAAAACATGTAACTGAGCATGCGCAACAGCCTGACCTTCCTCATAGAATTCATGTAACCCTAGTGACTTATTATTTTTGGCTTGTGTGTACCGGTCACCGGACATGGCATGCTGTCCGTCATGAAGATTACCCTGACGAACAAAAGCCAGATCCTGTAATTCTATCTCTTCAAGAACAATTTCTGCGTCTCTAATAACGTCAACATACCCCCCCTCCTCATCATGATCAGGGTATTTCACTGCCATTATTTGTTCCGCTTCTATGATTTGGGCTTGATGCTGTTTATACAGCGCTTCCCATTTCGGCTCCCCTGTCCGCACCGCCATTCTCGCATCATAAGTCCGGGCATTGTCCAGATACAATATCTGATTAGCCAGCTTATTCATTCCCGCCGCGCTCTCCAGCTTAAAGGTCAGGGAAAGGTAAGCAGAATAACCATTAACACCAACCCATAAGAGAGAAACAATACTGAATATAACCGCCAGAGTTAGTGTTTTCACAGGAAATGAAAGCTGTCTCTTTCCTTGCGTATCGAGCGACTCGGAATGAAATACCAAAGCAAAAACAAGACCAAGGATGACAGCACTGATAGCAGCAATAGACAGTGCTAAAGTCATATAGCTCTGATCAGGATCGTAACGGCAATCAGCCCAGGGAATGAAAACCGTCGCTGCCATACCTGTATAATGCATACCGCAAATAGCAAACCCCATGATAAGAGCGGCCAGAATCTTTAAAGCAAACCGGTATTTTGTAATACGGTATGTCAGTACAAACATGATGAGAAGGGCTGCGCCGGAAGCCAATACAGCAATAAGAACTGACGCCATAAAAAGACCTGGCTTATAAAGAATATCACCATCCATTTCCATTGCGGCCATGCCTGTATAATGCATACCGCAAATGCCCGCGCCCAAAAGGATAGAACTCACTATAAGGCGAAAAGCACCAAGCTTTCCTTTTTTGACAATCTGCAAAACAAAATAAGAAATAATAAGTGCCGGAAACATCGATAGAGCTGTAATCACCGGATCATAATTTACAACCATGTCCATTTTATAAGCGAGCATACCTATAAAATGCATACTCCATATACCCGCCCCCATAGAAAAGGCACCCGCATAATGGCACAGTCTCTGATACATTCTATTGTGTGTCTTTGAGATGTAACCGACAAGGTTAAGGGTCGTATAGGAAGCAAAAGAAGCAACCAGATAAGACAACAGGATCAAAAACGGAATATATGTCCCTGTTTCTGTTATCAAAGGCTGCTCGCCAATTAAAAAGACTTTTTCAAGCATTATAAAACCTTATGGAGCCATGGACAAATAGAAGTATTACACATTTCAAAACGCTTTAGAACAGGAAGCGAATGTTCCCCTAAGCCATCAGTGCTTCTCTCATAGTCTACCTCGAATCTGAAGTAACTTTTTAATAAAGTTACAAGGATACTGAGAGATTCCTTGTACAATAGAGTCCTTTAGCGTTAGAACCTCTGGTGCTTTAAATAAAGGAGATATTCCTTGCTTCCCTCTTCGCGCATTAAAACGGTTATCGAGTTGCTGGAAAAAATAGAAACCAGCAGGGTTCCCATGGATACAACCATTGGCGATTATATGCGTTCCCGGCGCTATATCGGTGCCAAAGACCGCCGCTTTATTGCCGAACGCTGCTATGCCCTTGCGCGTGCTCGGGCGCGTATTTCCTGGTGGCTGGAAAGCGTAAAAACCGAAGACACGCCGCGCTCGCGTGTTCTGGTATATGAGTCCCTGACGAAAGAGCGGGATGAAAAATCAATAGGGACACAGTTTGATGACTCCAAATACGGGCCGGAATCCCTGACAGAAGAAGAACAAGCCATTCTACACAAGCTTTTTAAGCAAGACTTAAACCATCCTTCCATGCCTGAATCTGTGCGGGTTGAATGCCCGCCGCAATATGAAGAAAAACTACGTGCTTTTTTGGGTGATGATTTTGCCGCTCACATGGAGGCCCTGATACCGGGTGCCACACTTGATATGCGTATTAATTCATGGCGAAAAGAGCGGGAAGAGGTTCAAACAATACTGGAAAAAGACGATGTAGAAACAGACCCCACACCATACTCCCCATGGGGCTTACGCGCACGTGACAAGGCTTATTTATCCAAAACAAAGGCCTTCCAAAAGGGCTGGGTCGAAATTCAGGATGAAGGCTCACAGCTTATTTCTTACCTATGTGACGCCAAACCGGGCATGCAGGTTCTTGATTTTTGCGCCGGGGGCGGCGGCAAAACTCTAGGACTCGCCGCCAGCATGAAAAACAAAGGCCGCATTGTGGCCACGGATATCGAAAAAAGCCGTTTGGAAAAAGGACGGCGCCGTTATAAAAAAGCAGGCGTAGCCGATATTATCGAAGTCCGGCCCTTATCGGATGAAAAAAACCGCAAATGGCTACGGCGGCAAAAAGGCACATTTGATCTAGTGCTCGCCGATGTGCCCTGCACCGGTACGGGAACATGGCGGCGTAACCCGGACCTGCGCTGGCGTGTTTACGGGCCGCCTTTGGAAGAACTACTCGTCATACAGGCTGAAATTCTGGATAAAATAGCCAAGACGGTAAAGCCGGACGGCAAGCTGGTTTATGCAACCTGCTCCCTGCTACCCGATGAAAATGAAGAACAGGTAGACGCCTTCTTAAAACGTCATGATGATTTTGAGGTTCTGCCGCTGGAAAAAGCATGGCCGGACGAAACGAAGCCACCCTGCGCCGGGCCTTATATGCGCCTAACACCCCGTGCCCATAACACGGATGCTTTCTTTGCGGCTGTTCTGGTACGAAAAAAATAAAGATTGACTTTACATATAACGACAAGTAACATCTTCTCATGAAACCGGACTTAAGCGACTTGAAAGACAAAAATTATGAGGATGTACGCCGAACCCTGCTGGACAAAGGGTTCGAGCATCTGGGATGCCGCGATTCTGTCTGTACGTTTTATAAATCAGGGAAAGATTGTATCGTCAAAATTTCCCGCAGGCCGGAAACAGCACAGGATTTTGTTGCCCTGTGCCAGGAGAACGAAGACAACCCCTATTTCCCCCGTATATACGATCATTTCATGGCTGATAATGATACTCATGTCACGGTCATGGAACGGCTAACCGTACTCAGTGAGCTTCCCAAAAGTGATACACGGCGCCCTGAAGAGGGTTGGGCCGATGCGTTTGCGTCCTTCATATCAAAAAGCCGAACACACAGCCTCCATGAACTTTTTCGATCAAGTGCCGAGTTCTCCAGTTTGCGTGCAGCAGCCAGCGCCATTGTCGCTCATGTTGCCAAAGACCTGAAAAAGGGAGGTGCGACCTGCCTGTATTACAAACCATCGCCAGACAGCATTATGTTTCGCAGTCATAATGGCGAATTCCATCCTGTTTTCGGAAACCCCCTGCAACAAGTACCGCGCACAGCACAGGTCGAAGAAAACATAAGAGCTCTCTGCAAACGTTTCGACGTGCCCTGCCCTGCCAATAGCGGGCAAAAGCCAGAAAAGAAGCCGTCACCCTAGAGTCGGCATACCGAGTCAGGCCGCGGCACTTTTTCGTTTCTCACGGATGATTTTAGCGGCTTCCACCATGTTTTTCAGGGCCGGCTCAACTTCCGCCCAGCCTCTTGTTTTCAGGCCGCAATCCGGATTGACCCAGATTTGCTCCGGCGTCAGGACCTTTTCCGCCTTTTCCAACAAAGCAACCATAGACGCCGTATCCGGAACACGCGGTGAGTGGATATCATAAACACCGGGACCGATTTCATTCGGGTATTTATAGGCCACGAAAGCCTCCAGCAACTCCATCTGGGACCGTGAGGCCTCAATGGAAATCACATCCGCATCCAGCGCACCAATCGAGTCGATGATTTCATTAAACTCGGAATAGCACATATGCGTATGAACCTGCGTTGTATCGGCAACACAGCAACAGGAAAGCTTAAAGCTGTCTACAGCCCATTTCAGATAAGCCGCTCCATCCTCCTGACGCAAAGGCTGCCCTTCACGAATGGCCGGTTCATCAATTTGTATAACTGTAATACCCGCCTTTTCCAGATCAGCCACTTCATCACGAATGGCAAACGCTATTTGTTTACAAGTTTTTTCCCGTGGCTGGTCGTCACGCTCAAAAGACCAGCAGAGAATTGTAATCGGGCCGGTTAGCATACCCTTCATCGGCTTTTCTGTCAGGCTTTGTGCAAAACTCGTCCATTTTACCGTCATGGGATCGGGACGCGACACATCACCGTAAATAATTGGCGGCTTCACACAACGCGAACCGTAAGATTGCACCCATCCGTTTTTGGTAAAGGTAAAACCGTCCATCTGTTCGCCAAAATATTCGACCATATCATTGCGTTCCGGTTCACCATGAACCAGAACATCCATGCCGATCTCTTCCTGATACCGGACAACATGTTCGATTTCTTTTTTCATGGCGGATTCATAGGCACGCTCATCAAGAGTACCTTTCTTAAAGGCAGAACGGGCTTTACGGATTTCCGGCGTTTGCGGAAAAGAGCCGATGGTCGTTGTCGGAAAAGGCGGCAGGTTCAAAGAGTCCCGCTGAGCCTGTTGCCGGACCGGGAAAGGGCTTTCACGGTTAAGCATATCATCCGTCATAGCATTCATACGGGATTGCACTGCCGGATTGTGAATGCGGGTTGATGTTTTGCGGTCTGAAACCACATTGTCGCTTGCTTCCATCACAGAAGCGATAGCCTCTTTCCCGTCATTTGCACCCTTGGTTAAAGCAGAAATCTCTCCCAGTTTTTGTTTGGCAAAGGCCATCCAGCTTTTAATGTTATCATCCAGTTCTGTTTCCAGATCGAGATCAATCGGGCTATGCAGCAGAGAACATCCCGGCCCGACCATGATACGGTCTTTCCCGATATGAGATTCGACAAATTCGATCATTTCCAGCGAAGCATGGAGATTGTTGCGCCAAATATTACGCCCATCGACAACACCAAGTGAGAGCATCATATGTTCCGGCACAATAGAAACGGCATCTTTAATTTGATGGGGGTCACGGCATAAGTCCAGATGAACGGCCTGCACAGGAAGGCTAAAAGCCAGATTCATGTTATCACGCAGTCCTTCGAAATAGGTCGCAAGCAAAATATTCAGGCCGGGAGCGGCCTCAGACAATGCCTTATAAGTACTTTGGAACGCCGGACCGGCACCCTCGCATATATCAAGAGCCAGCATCGGTTCGTCAATTTGCACCCACTCCGCACCCAGATCAGCCAGTTTTTTGAGAATACCTTCATAAACCGGCAGTATTTTTTCTAACAAATCAGGAGGATCAAGGTCACCATCTTTTTGTTTACCAAGGAATATAAAACTGCAAGGCCCTATCAGAACAGGCCGCGTTGTGATTCCCGCTTCTTTGGCTTCGATAAATTCATCAAAAATCTTGGTACTGGAAAGCTTGAAGTCCTGCCCAGCTTCAAATTCCGGCACGATGTAGTGATAATTGGTATCAAACCATTTTGTCATTTCCATGGCAGGAGCTTTAGCATTGCCACGCGCCATGCCAAAATAGGTATCGAGATCGACCGTACCGCCGTTCCAGCCGTAACGTTCCGGCACACAGCCAAGCGTGGCGCACATATCCAAAACCTGATCGTAGAGAGAAAAGTCATTTGAAGGGATATGATCAAGGCCCGCTTCTTTTTGTAAAGTCCAGTGCTGCATGCGCATGTCTATTGCTGTATTCTGGAGATCATCAGCCGTACTATTGCCCTTCCAGTAGGACTCCAAAGCCTTTTTCAGCTCACGATTCGCACCGATACGGGGGAAACCTAGATTGGTAGACAGGGCCATTTTTCTCTCCTTCTCTTTCACAACAGCAATCAATTAAACGGTAAGAACACACGCTTTGCAAGCCTGCATGGTAATGTCTGTTTTATTCAGAGTGTAAAAATGGAGATGCTCCACACCATGGTCTGCCAAATCATGACATTGCGCGGCTAAAACGTCTTCCGCTACTTTCAGGTTTTCCGCCGGTTTATCTTCCAGTTCCCTGAATTTTTCATGAAGCCAATGTGGAACTTTTGCCTGACACATCGCGGCAAAACCGAGCATCTTTTCAAAATTGGGAATGGGAAGAACACCCGGTACAATAGGTATCGTAATCCCGGCAGCCTGCGTCTTATCCAAAAAACGATAAAAAGTCTCATTCTCAAAAAAGAACTGCGTGATCGCCCGTGTCGCACCGGCATCGCATTTACGCTTCAAATGTTCAATATCGGTATCCAGATCAGATGCTTCCGGGTGTTTTTCCGGATAGGCCGCCACACTGATTTCAAAGTCATGCCAGCTCTTTAACCCCGCCACCAGTTCATTGGCGTAGTGATAATAATCCTTGTCGTTGTAATCCAGCGGCATATCTTCATGCGGAACATCGCCGCGCAAAGCAACAATATGGCGTATATCGTTTCCCCACAAACGATCGGCAATGTCCTTCATGTCACCCTTGAATGTATTCACGCAGGTCAAATGAGCCGCCACGGGAATGCCTATATCCTCCTGCATCGCCGCTGCTGTTTCCATCGTCCAGTCACGGGAAGAGCCACCGGCGCCATATGTCACAGTCATAAAAGACGGGTTGAGCGTTGCCAATTCCCGCGCAACAGGCGCAAGCTCTATCCGGCTTTTGCTTGTTTTGGGCGGAAAAAATTCAAAACTGAAGGTTGGTTTTTGAGTCATAACGGAAAGAACTATAGGTGGAATGTGGGACTTGAAACAAAGGAACGGACGAGCTTTGCCATACTATTTTCAGCCAACTTCGCTCCGGCAAGCGTTTGTTCATGGGATAATAACTCACTCCCCATACCTGCCGCCAGATTTGTTACTGCGGACACACCCACGCATTTCAAACCGCAATGATTGGCAATAATATTTTCCGGCACCGTCGACATCCCGACCAAATCAGCCCCGATGGCTTTGGCCATGTTAATTTCAGCAGGCGTTTCAAACGTAGGGCCAAGAAAACAGGCATACACGCCGGTACCCAAAGTCACTTCGGCGCGATTGGCGCTCTCCATTAACGTCTGACGCAGTCCCTTGTCCCAGGCCTGACTCATATCAAGAAAACGCGGGCCCCACGCCTCATCATTCGGGCCGGTAAGCGGATTGGTCCCCGTCAGGTTAATATGATCGGTAATCGCCATCAGTGATCCCGGCCCAAAACTGGCAATCATCGACCCGGCCGCATTGGTCAGGAATAAGACCTCAACCCCCAGCGTCTTGATTGTACGGATCATTGTTTTCAAGCCGGAAACACCCTCACCCTCATAAAGATGCTGGCGACCTTTCAGGAAAATCACGGGCGTGCCCTCAACCGTGCCACAACGCAAGTTGCCCTCATGCCCCGCCACAGAAGGTTGTGGAAAGCCGGGCAAATCCGTATAGGAAATCTCTGCAACCTCCTCCATAAGGTCTGCCACCACGCCCAAACCGGAGCCGAGCATCACAGCAATTTTAGGTTGGAAATCCGGGGCTTTGTCCCGGATGATCGCCGCACAGTCCTGAATATTATTTTGTTCCTCTGCCATGCTCAATACTATGGCCGGATATTAAATATATGGCAAGAGTCCAGCCCTATGAATCGGGGGAGAGAAATAACTGTAACCGCATCTTTGGTCGTGGTTTATTTTGACCGGAAACAGAAGCTTTGGACGATTGCATCATCGGCTCTAAAAGACCGGGCAGGATAGTATCTTTTGGCTTCTCATCCAAAGACTTTGATGTACCCATCGGATTAAAAAGAAAGGAAACTCCGAAATTTGAAAAATCTTTCATGGGAAAGAGAATCGTGGCCGCCGCAACAAAAGCTGTGACCAAAAGCTTCTTAGCGAATTTTCCCGTTTTTAATCGCGAGCGATTCTTCTCTTTTTTATGCACCTTAACCATAACCACGTCTTTCCAAAAATTTCTACAAATAAAGATCAACCTTTATACAGGAATACTGCACATTATGTCAAATATAGGTAACGGTTTTATTTACACTGAGCGACAGGTGCTGTAAAAACGCAGAAATGAACAACATAGAACCATCAGAAAACATCGACCCTTTACCACAGCATGACCGGATTTTGATCCTTGATTTTGGGTCTCAGGTCACGCAACTGATTGCCCGGCGCGTACGGGAAAGCGGTATATATTGCGAGATATGGCCCTTTAATCAGGCCCCGGATGAGCGTATCAAAGCCTTTAACCCGAAAGCCATTATCCTTTCCGGCGGCCCGGCAAGTGTTAAGGACGCAGACTCACCGCGTGCCCCCGCCTGTGTGTTTGAGATGAACGTGCCCCTTTTTGGCATTTGTTACGGGCAACAGGTCATGGTGGAACAGCTTGGCGGCAAGATCGAAGCCGGCGGCTCTGTGGAGTCGGGAGGCCGCGAATTCGGCCGGTCCTACGTCAATATACAAGACCATAGCCCCATCACTGAAGGCCTGTGGGACAAGGGCGCCCATGAACAAGTCTGGATGAGCCACGGCGATCATGTTGCGGACCTGCCGGACGGATTCCGCGCCATAGGAACCTCCGAGGGCGCGCCATTTGCCTTTATCGCCGACGACGAACGCCAATTTTATGGCGTGCAATTCCATCCCGAAGTTGTCCATACGCCCCACGGCGCACAACTCATCAAGAACTTCACCCACAATGTTGCCGGCTGCACAGGCGACTGGACCATGACGGCCTTCAAGGAGGAAGCCATTGCCAAAATCAGGCAGCAAGTCGGCACAGGGCCAAAGGGGGGTACTGTGATTTGCGGCCTGTCCGGCGGCGTCGATTCGAGCGTTACGGCCGTCCTCCTCCACGAAGCCATCGGCGATCAGCTCCATTGCATCTATGTCGATACGGGCATGATGCGCGCCGGGGAAAGCGAAGACGTCGTGGAACTGTTCCGCAATCACTATAATATCCCGCTAATCCACGAAGATGCCGCCGACCTGTTCCTCGGCAAGCTGAAGGGCGTCACAGACCCCGAACAAAAACGAAAAATTATCGGCGGGACCTTCATTGATGTGTTTGATGATTGCGCCCAACGCGTAGGCGGCGCCGATTTTCTGGCCCAGGGCACGCTTTACCCCGATGTCATTGAATCCGTATCCTTCACCGGCGGGCCGAGTGTCACCATCAAAAGCCATCACAATGTCGGCGGCTTGCCGGAACGCATGAATTTACAACTCGTGGAACCGTTGCGGGAGCTGTTCAAGGACGAAGTCCGCGCCCTCGGTGTTGCCCTCGGTATGCACCCGGATTTTGTCAAACGCCATCCCTTTCCCGGGCCGGGCCTCGCCATTCGTCTGCCGGGAGACATCACAGGAGAAAAGCTCGAGATCCTGCGCAAGGCCGACACCATTTACCTCGAAGAAATCAAAAACGCCGGCTTATATGATGCGATCTGGCAGGCCTTTGCCGTTCTCCTGCCCGTTAAAACCGTGGGCGTGATGGGCGATAACCGCACCTATGAACATGTCTGCGCCCTGCGCGCCGTCACCAGCACAGACGGCATGACCGCCGATTATTACCATTTCGACCACGAATTTCTGGGCCGCGTCAGCACAAGGATCATTAACGAAGTCCGTGGCATTAACCGCGTTGTTTATGACGTGACGAGCAAACCACCGGGCACGATTGAGTGGGAGTGACAAGATGATCTCTACATTGAAG
>JAJFGQ010000063.1 GCA_021776075.1 Alphaproteobacteria bacterium
ATGGCTTGATGAGGAAAGTTATCGGCATTGGCAAGGATATGACGTTGATGATCCGGGCTTTTGTGAAAAACGTCGATACATTGCCCCACGATGTTGTCGCCCGTAACACCTTTTGGAAGCAGGTGGCTTAGGCTATTCAGCGTGCTTATACTGGCTTTGTTGGCATAGTCTATGACCAGTGTTTCAGGGTGACAGGTCAGAACGTTGAGGGGGATGGTGTCTATTACGGTGTTTGTTTTTGCTTTCCCCATAACGGCTGCGATCAGACCTAATTCTATGGCCATATTTATTTTCTCCCTGTCTTTTTATTGAATGAAACGAATAACGAAAACATACTGTTGTATTTAGAAATCATTTTCGATTATAAATTGTAAATGGTTCTATTCTTCGTTGACGGTAAAGGACTTACCGCAGCCGCAGCCCGATGAAACATTGGGGTTGTCTATGACAAAGCGGGCGCCCGTCAAGTCGTCTTCAAAGGCAATGCGTGTGTTCTCCATCATGTCCAGAGAGGCCGTGTCGATGACGATGGCGTCGTTAAAGACTTTGTCTTCATCTTCCGCTTCGTCCGTAAAGGACATTTCATATTTGAAGCCTGAGCAACCACCGCCGCTTATAGCGATACGCAAAAAGGCGCTGTCGCCATAGTCTTCCTGCTGCCGTAGCCAGAGAATGCGCTCAACAGCGCTGTGGTCGACGGTGATGGTGCTTTCTGTACTCATGAGAATAGCTATAGCATTGCAGATTATGAAAGGACAGGCTAAACTCGCCGGATATTTAAAAATGGGGGAGATTAGGACATGGGTGAACCGGCTCTGGATCAGGGATCGTATAATTACTGCGCATTGCCGTTGGCGGTGTATGCATCGCGTCCTGACAAAAGTCTGGGGCGGATTTACCCCTCAGCAGAGAGTAAATTCCGTACCTGCTTTCAGCGCGACCGGGATCGGATTATTCATTGCAGCGCTTTTCGCCGCTTAAAATACAAAACGCAGGTCTTTATCTATCATACGGGCGACCATTACCGGACACGCCTGACGCATACACTGGAAGTCGCTCAGGTTGCACGCACATTGGCGCGGGCTTTGATGGTCAATGAGGATTTGGCTGAAACGGTTGCTTTGGCCCATGATCTGGGACATGCGCCTTTCGCTCATTTGGGCGAAGATGTCTTGAAGGAATGCATGAAGGATGTCGGTGGTTTTGATCATAACGACCAGTCTTTACGCGTCTTGACGGTGCTGGAACGTAAATATCCGGATTGGCCGGGTCTGAATTTGACATGGGAAACGTTGGAAGGCGTGGTGAAGCATAACGGGCCTGTTGATGACACTGACTTGCCGATTACGGCAAAAATGCTGCAAGGCCAGACGGATTTACGGCTGGAGACTTATGCCTCCATAGAAGCCCAATGTGCCGCGCTGGCCGATGATATTGCCTACAACAATCACGATGTGGAAGACGGTGTTCATGCCGGTTTGTTTACGCTAACGGATATTCGCGACGTGAAACTGATGGCGGGTATCATGGACTCTATTCGTCAGCAATATCCAGATATTTCAAATGATTTGATGATCTGTGCTGTGATCCGCGAAATGATCGGTGCGATGGTGGTGGATGTCTTGACGGAAACCAGACGGCGTCTGGAGGCGTTAAATCCACAAACGCCGGAGGATATAAGGACTGCCGGTCGTGCTATGGTTGATTTTTCGGAGCCTATGCTGGAACAGGTCAATGAATTGAGGCATTTTCTGCGTACCCGGATGTATCAACATGACAAAGTTGTCAGTACGCGTAAGGAGTCGAGCAAGATTGTAGAAGCTTTGTACCATGCGTTCGTGGAAGGCAATAAAGAGATGCCGGAAGAATGGCAGGAATACATGAAAAACGCAGAGGGTAAAGTTGCCCGTGCCCGCGTTGTTGCCGATTATATTGCAGGCATGACAGACCGTTATGCTATGCGGGAACATGAGCGTTTATTTTCATAGCTTCATAGAGCCTGAAAAAATTATCCATTTTTAAATTATCATGAGGTAATATCTTTTGAGAATCGTTGTATAAGTGAATTTTTTCACAGGAGTTTACGTTGCCGCACGAAGACCGCCGCATTATTTTTGAGTTTGATGAGGCTTATAAAGCTATCTATTCCCTTTGCGTGCAGCGGGAAAAGAAAAAGCCGCCACCCGGTATGATAACTGCTATTGAGCAGAATATGGGGGATGAGCAAAAACTATCTGTTTGTATTGAGAATCAGCAGGAAAAAACGGAAGTGGCGTTGGAATATACGCAGGATTTTTTGGCGGCGGCGCTGATGCTTTATTGCCGCGGTTTGGGTATTCCCTTACCTAAAAATGCCACAAAATCTGTGATGTTCGGGGATGAAAATGTGACCTTACGGGTTCAGATATAATTCATAATAAAACGATGTACGGCGTAGGCGATGCCGATGCATAATATGCCTGTGACGTAGAGCGCCCAGAAGGGCCATTGTAGCTTGCCGGCCAGTAAAAACGGGACGAAAAAGGTCAGGGAAAGCGGCACGGCGACAAGGATGGATCGGGCAAATCGGATGCTGTTTTCCGGGTCTTGAAAACTCATATGAGCAAAGGGTAAAGCCAGTAATGTAGCGAGTGGTAAGGCGATAATGAATCCGGCCAGATCAGGCCGTTTTCCGGCTAGCCATGAGGAAAAGGCGATAACGCCTGCAGAGATTATAACTTTAGCTGCTGCGAACCACATGTTTTATCTCCCGTTGGTTTTGTTGCGTCATTTTGTCATCGTATCAGGCTTGTTTTCCTACCGTAAGAGCATATCTTTCTCATAGGAGTTAACAGAGGAGGTTACGATGCTGACATTTATAGACGACATGCCGGATAATGTTCTGGCCATTAAAGCGAGCGGGAAAATCACGCATGAAGATTATCGGGAACGCCTTATTCCGGCAGCGGAGGAGAAGCTGTCTGACTACGGGAAGATCAAATGCCTGTACGTCATTGATGAGGATTTTGATGGCTATGAATTGAGCGCTATGTGGGATGATGCGGCATTTGGCATCAAGCACTGGACCGGGTTTTCTCATATCGTCATTGTATCAGATTTACACTGGGTCCATACGATGGCGACGATGTTTGCGCCACTCATCCCGGCGGAGGTCAAACTGTTCAAGCTGGCGGAACTGGATCAGGCCAAGGACTGGATGAAAAATACAGCACAGCAGGCGGCTTAGGATTCTTCCGGCTTTTTTTGTTGTTCCGGTTCTGATTCAGGCTCAGGCGGCGGGGCTTCGGTTCCGAGTGTGTTGTCCGGCTCATAGACGTCCAGTACGTCGATAATGTGAAGGATTTGCTCCACTTCCTTTTTGCATTTCAAGGCGTGGCTCTGGCTGGCAACGGGCATGAAAATATCACCCGGTTCGAACATGTTTTCCGCACAGGGAATGGCCAGCAAGACCCGGTTTCCGGCATAGAACGCGGCAGAAATCGGCGGCGAGTCAAACAGCTCGGACAGCTTATGCATCAGCGCCATAAAATCCTGATCAGCCAGTTGTACGGCCTCCTCCGGGTTGTCGGCGAACACCTGAAAGTCTCCGGCCTTGATGCCGTTGGCAATCTCAACCCTTTGCAGGGATTTCCAGCGGCTTTTTTGCCAGTTATTGGCCGCATTGTGGTCGGAGGTAATAATGGTGTGGCCCTTGAATTTATCAGGCTGCGTTTTCAGCATAACAAGAACACCGTCAAAGACCGGTTCCGCCTTCTTTTTTTTACCAAGCAAGCGCGCTTCGGACACGGTCAGGGCGATGCCCTTATATTTACCCCGGAAGCAATCTTCGGCCTGATAAGCCGTGTGGGCCGGTAAAATTCTTGCCGGAGCCATGAATTTCATGCCAATTCCCCCGGTGGGATGGAAGGTCAGCTTGCCCATGACCCGCGCAATTTCCGGCATAAAAGTGGCTTTAAATCCCGTTGTGTAATCCTTGAGCGCCTGATTGGCCCATTGATTGAGCAGCGGCGGTATGATGATGCAAAGGGGAACAGCCGCCAGAGCAAGGCGTATATCGCCCCCCATGAGAAAAAGCCCGACAAAGGCGGAGGATGTTCCCATGAGCAAAGCCATCATTGAAACAGTGTAGAGACGTTTGCGGGACAGATATTGCTTACTTTTTTCCAGACGATCGGCTTCGGCCTTCCGGATAAGGTCTTTCATCTCTGCCGAGAATTTT
This sequence comes from Alphaproteobacteria bacterium, assembly GCA_021776075.1. GTDB lineage: Bacteria > Pseudomonadota > Alphaproteobacteria > Micavibrionales > Micavibrionaceae > JAJFGQ01. The sequence goes on from JAJFGQ010000063.1 coordinate 4,220, forward strand.
TCATCTTCAAGCTGTACGACGTCTTCCATTTGCTGCTTACCGGTTTTTTTATCAGCCATGACAATGCCAATTTAACATGGGGAACAGACAATGACCAAGGGGCTTTATATTAACATGTAACACGTTGAAGTATAAGTAAAAACAGTAGTCCTTTAGTTCGTTCGTCCTTTTTTTTATTTTTTTGATGCCCTTACTCCTTTTTTATAAGCTTTCCAAAGGGATACTATAACATAAAAAGGAAAATATTCCTAATTTGATTTTACTGTTGTTCTCATCCCGCGTTCCCCACCCCGTCACCCCGTCGAAGGACGGGGTCCATTTATCAGTCATCACGAAGGTTGGGCGAAGGCGGGACAATAGATTCCGGCCTGCGCCGGAATGACGTAAAAAAAGTTGGTGCGTTTCTTTTACGCGAGTTGCCAATCTGTCAGCGCATTAGTGAACACTTACAGGGATGACGGGAGAAGGAACGCGGAATTAGGCTGTTCTACAGGTGTTTTAGACTATCGGGGTGGCAGGTGAGTTTGCTAAAGGCGGAGTAGTGCCTGTCCAGTCTCACAACGACACAGGGGCGGTCTGCAACATATGTGCGGTAGGCGTCTTCGACAGTTCCGCGTTCGCCCTTAAAAGTATCGCTTTTAATGGTCACGCGTGTCCCCAGAGGAAAAATATCCTGTAGTCTTTGGTTTTTGAGGTCGTGTGTCATGTGCATCTCTTTCATTTGGAACCGTATCGGCAGTGTTAGAAAATAGCACGCGATTGATAGTTATGTCAAATTTTAAACACCGCAATGAAGGAGATTGGAGTTTTTTACCACCAAGACACAAAAACACCAAGGAATGCAAACTTGTCATGCCCGCCTTGTGCGGGCATCCGGTTTATATTGCAGCTTTCTGCGTTCCCCACTCCGTCATCTCGACTGACTATTTCTCACCCCGTCATCTCGACTGACTGAAAGGAGTGGAGAGATCTTCCTTCATTGATAAAGGCTCAGATCCCTCATATTCATTCGGGATGACGGAAAAGGGAACTCGGGATGACGGAAAAGGGGAGCAGGATGATGAGAGAAGGAAATGCGGGTTGGAGTCGCTCATAGTCAATCATCGCCCATTTTAAGCGCGGCAATAAACGCGCTTTGGGGGATTTCGACATTACCGTATTGGCGCATTTTCTTTTTGCCCTTTTTCTGTTTGTCGAGCAGTTTGCGTTTCCGGCTGACATCGCCGCCATAGCATTTTGCGGTGACGTCCTTGCGCATGGCGGATATGGTTTCGCGGGCGATGATCTTCCCGCCGATCGCGGCCTGTACGGCGATTTTAAACATCTGGCGGGGGATGAGGTCTTTGAGGCGTTCGCAAAGCTGCCGTCCGCGGGGGTCGGCCTGTGATTTATGGACGATCATGGCCAGCGCATCGACGGACTCGGCATTGACCAGAATAGTCATTTTGACCAACTCACCTTCTTCATAGCCGTCAAGCTGGTAATCAAAGCTCGCATAGCCGCGGGAGATGGATTTCAGGCGGTCATAGAAATCAAAGACAACTTCATTGAGCGGCAGGCGGTACACCATCATGGCCCGGTTTCCAGCATAGGTCAGCTCAACCTGAATACCGCGCCGGTCTTCGCAGAGTTGCAGCAAGCCGCCAAGATATTCGTCCGGTGTCAGGATCGTGGCCTTGATCCACGGTTCCTCGATTTTGCTGATTTTGACAACGTCAGGCATATCAACGGGGTTGTAGAGTTCCTGCTTTTCGCCCTTGGTTGAATAAATGTGGTAAACCACACTCGGCGCGGTGGGGATAAGGTCGAGGTCAAACTCGCGCTCCAGCCGTTCCTGTATGATTTCCATGTGCAGGAGGCCAAGAAAACCGCAGCGAAACCCCATGCCGAGGGCTTGCGAGCTTTCAATTTCGTAATGCAGGGAGGAGTCATTCAGGGCTAGTTTTCCGAGCGATTCCTTGAGTTTCTCATACTCGCTGCTATCAACGGGGAAGAGGGAGCAGAACACCATTGGTACGCTGGGTTTAAAGCCGGTCAGGGCTTTGGTGCAAGGGTTTTTTTCATCGGTAATCGTATCCCCGACCCGCGTTTCGGAGATGTCCTTGATGGCGGCGGTAACAAAACCCATTTCACCGGGGCCGAGTTCATCTGTGATTTCAAGCTTCGGCGTAAAAACCCCGACACGGTCGATCTCCCGCGTGGCACCGGTGGCCATGAATTTCACTTTCTGGCCCTTGCGGAGCGTGCCGTCAATTACGCGGACGAGAACCATGACGCCGAGATAGGCATCATACCAGCTATCGACGAGAAGTGCTTTGGCCGGTGCTGCTGCGTCGCCTTCTTTCGGCTGCGGCAGGCGGGTGCAAATGGCCTCCAGCAGGTCGCCTATGCCGTCTCCGGTTTTGGCAGAGCAGAGAATGGCATCAGACGCATCAAGGCCGATTACGTCCTCAATCTGTTGTTGAACGCGTTCCGGCTCGGCGGCGGGCAGGTCGATCTTGTTGATCACCGGGATAATATCATGGTCGTTATCAATGGCCTGATAGACATTGGCCAGCGTCTGGGCTTCGACCCCTTGCGAGGCATCAACAATCAGCAGGGAGCCTTCGCAGGAGGCCAGCGAGCGGGAGACTTCATAGGCGAAATCAACGTGGCCGGGGGTGTCCATGAGGTTTAACTGGTATTCTATGCCGTCTTTGGCCGTGTATTTCAGCCGCACGGTCTGGGCCTTGATGGTAATGCCGCGCTCGCGTTCCAGATCCATGTTATCGAGGACCTGTTCGGACATTTCACGTGCGGTCAGCCCACCGCATGTCTGGATCAGGCGATCAGCCAGCGTCGACTTTCCGTGGTCAATATGGGCGATAATCGCGAAATTGCGGATATGTTCTAACGGTTTACTCATGGCGGGGAAGATAGGGCTTTCACGTTCGTACGGCAACTGTTAATTGTTATTACAGCTACTCAAAATTTGCGTTTTGTAACACAAGGGCGTATTTTACGTAGTGTTATTTGTTTTTGAGGTGAGGATGAGCGTTTCTATAAAGCATAAATTTCTTAAAAAGGCGGCCTGGATAGCCTTGGCCGGGGCGTTGTTCCTGCCGGGTACGGCTTTGGCGGCGGATGATGGTTTTGAACGCTCTTTGGGTAATGGTTGTGGCTATCCCGCTGAAATAAAGACTCCGAAAACACCGGCGGAACAACATCTTATGAGCTTGTTTTCCAGCGTTTCTAATTCGCCGACAGCGCAGTTCGTGCTGGATACCTCTTTGCGCCGCAAAACGGCCTTTTGTTTCAACGAGGCTTTAACGAAGCCCGGGGCTTGTGGCGGCATTCTTGCCGGGCTTTCTTCCTTTTTTCAAAACCGGATTGAACTTAATCCTGATCGCAGGATTTCCGAGGTGTATCGGGCTATGACCCTGGTTCATGAGGGACGTCACGCACAGCAGACAGAACGGGGTGGCTTTTTTGGTGGTTCCTTCGAAGGGGCTAATATTCCAGAATGGCATATCATTGCCTATGAATGGTTTCAGGAAGCGGATGCGCGTATGATATCCATCGTTTTTGCTCATGAAATGGAAGCACAGGGCCGCCCGGAATTTATGAACCATGTGCGTACCGAACGCGATAATCTTCCTTTGGTCAAAGCCTTTGAGGTGGAACTGGGGAAAAGCGGTGATATGAAAGCGGCGATGCAGGAGGCCGTTCTGGCGTTCAGGAAGACGGGTAAGGTCGCGCAGCGATATGCGAATAAGGTCGCCGATGCGCTTGACGAAGGTGAGCTGGACTTTGATCCGGTACAGAAAATGAACAGCTTTCCTAAAGCATTATGGACGGCTTTGGGTGATGTGGGTCCGTATGGCAATTACATGGACGACGAGATGATTGAAGCCGTGTATCAGACCTTCACGGAAAAAGATTACAAACAGCTCATGGCTGTCCGTGCCCGCTCCGGCGGCACAAAAGGCGCAGCTTGTAAGGCGCCATCCTCTACGGCCTCATTGACGAACTAAGTTTTACTATCAGGGACATATCATGAAAACGGTCGGTATTATCGGCGGGTTGAGCCCGGAAAGCACGGTGAAATATTATCAGTGGCTCAATGACGGCGTGAAGGCGCATTTTGATGAACTGGGTGTGGGCGGCAATCATAGCGCCAAGGTTATTCTGTATGCCGTGGATTTCGGAGAGTTCTGTGCCCTGAAGGAAAAGGGTGACTGGGACACGCAGGCCGATAAACTTGTTGAGGCTGCGCAGTCACTGGAACGCGGCGGTGCGGATTTTATCGTTTTGGCGACCAACACCATGCACAAGATGGCGGACCAGATTGAGGCGTCTGTGGATGTGCCCTTCCTTCATCTGGCGGATGCGACGGCAGATCGTATCAAGACTGCCGGAGTGGAAACGGTTGGCTTGCTGGGTACGAAATACACAATGGTCGAAGATTTTTACACGGGCCGTTTGCGTGACGGGCATGGCATTACGACGCTGGTACCGGATACGCCGGATGAGATTGATGCCGTTAGCCGTATTATTTATGAGGAACTGACGCAGGGTATTGTGCGGGACGAATCGCGGCAAGTATATCGCGACGTGATTCAAAACCTTGTTGATCGGGGTGCAAAGGGCATCATCATGGGTTGTACGGAAATCACGATGCTGATTGACCAGAGCGACAGTCCGGTGCCTGTGTTTGATACAACACGAATTCATGTTGAAGAAGCGCTGGAGATGATGTTTACTGACGGCGTTTTATAGTTGTTCTTAAAATGGTTTTTGTTGTTTTTTACCGTCATTCCGGCGGAGGCCGGAATCTATTTATCAGCTTGTGTGATGTAGGAAAGATAGACCCCGTCCTTCGACGGGGTGACAAGACAGGAAATATTGCACAGGTGGCTATAATAAAAAGTTTTGGAGGAGAATGTAGCTCATGAATAAGAAGAAGAAAATCAATATTGTTGTGATTGTACCGACCATTGTGACGGTGATTATTGCAGCGGCGCTTATTTACTTTGTTTTGCAGGTGGGTTCTGTGTCTTCCGGACCGGATCACGGCGTGCATGATGAGTTGCCGGGGTCTTATCAGCGCGTTGATGCCGGTGAAGGCGACTATGATTGCACGTTTCCGCACTTGGTCGGTCATATGGTCGATGACGCTTTTTTGCAGGCGACAGGTCGGGCCTATCGCGTTTTACCGCCTAACGCCATGGCAACGATGGATTTTTTGCCTGAGCGCATCAATATCCATACGGATAAGTACGGTCGCGTCACCGATATACGCTGCGGCTGATCGTTTCCGTTACAACAGACCTGGACCGCTTGTGCTTGGTGCCGGTCCTGCTGGAGCGGAGCTTCCGTTATCCATGCCGTGAATGTTTTCGGCGCCGGCTTTCATCAGCATATTGCCAGGGGCGTGTTCGCTAAAAACCTGTGCCAGTTTGATGGTGCCGATGGCTTCCTTCAGGTTTGATCCTGTTAAGTTTTGTCCCGCCATTTCTTGTACTCCCTCTTTTTTGGTTGCCGTTTAAAAAACTAAACCCGGCTAGGCCCGATGGATAATCAGAGGAAAGTAATCGCCCTTTTCAGGCTCTCCCGTGCCTCCGTCCGCCAGAACCATCAAGACCTGAAAAGCATTTTGCATATAGCTTGCCAGATCCGGATGAACCGGTATGCCGAAGTTCCGAACATCGCCGTCATTCATAATGAAATCGAGCTTGTTGCTATCTAAATCGAACTCCAGCCACGATAGCGTTTTTGCAAACGGCTTATCATGGAACACAATCGCCTCGGCACGGTCGTTAATGGCTAGTTCGACGTTTATATCGTCGTCTTTATCCGTACCTTTATTGTATTCCGGTTCTGATGTGTTTTCTGTCGTCATAGGGGGTACTAAAAATGGTTATTATTACTACACCCTCACATCTTAAGCCGTTCGTCACTTCTATTCAACACTAGTAATCTTAATACACAGTAAAAATTTTCCGTAATTTCAAAAAATATCCTCTTAAGTTTGTTTTATTTCTCATCTTGGCGCATTCCCACCAGGCGCCGGTGCTGGCGCGGCGGCCACTTGTTGTTCCGGTCCTTCCGGTGCTGTTTTTAACAGCGACGGTAAAACAAACGCGCCAATTGTTCCTATGATCATGCTAAGGCCGTTATCATCGTCGCCTGTGAGTTGATCAACACCGAGATAGGTCATGACACCCAAAAATAATCTTGAATACCAGGGGTGTTCATCCATAAAACTACCCGTGCCAGACAGCGCGCTTTCCATTGTGCCGCCTAATGATTTTGGCATGTCGATGCCGGTTACTTTTTCAAAGGTTTGAACCAGAAAATTGCTGCTGTCTTTTGCAGAGTTTTCAAAGCTTGGCTGCATCGTCTGTTTATTTTTCTCTTCTGT
>JAJFGQ010000064.1 GCA_021776075.1 Alphaproteobacteria bacterium
GTAGTTTTTCGTAAGTTGTGGCAAGAAAAGGGTCTTTTGCGGCCCCTTGAGGGAAAACACAGTCTATGGTTTTTTGTGCTATATGAATGGTTTTCTCTCTGAGTGCCGTCCTGTCTGCCTCTGTGATCTCAGCCTGTGCCGGCGTGGCTCCTACTATAAAATAAAGGCCGAGCGGTGCAAATAACGCGGTTAATAGTCCCTTTTTCATTTTTTACCTCAAAAATATTTTATGCAAATTATAGATTGGAAGGCTATCGTTAATCAAAGGGCGATCATATGTCAATAAAAGCACATGCTATTTGTCAAGCATTCTCTTCTGGTTTAGAATTAACTCTGCTTTCCAAAAAGAAAAAATAAGCCATGCGTATCGGAATTGATCTTGGAGGGACGAAAATAGAGCTCATTGCCCTGGGTGAGCGGGGAGAGGAGCTGTATCGCAAACGCGTTCCTACGCCACAGGAGAGCTATGAAGATGTTGTGCGGGCCATTTCTGCTTTGGTGCATGGGGCAGAAAAAGAGCTGGGTCAAAAAGGAACTGTGGGGCTTGGTTTGCCGGGGGTTGTTTCACCTCAAACCGGAAAAGTGATCAGTGCCAATTTTAACCTTTTGATCGGTCATGATCTTGTGCAGGATCTGGAACAGTCTTTAGGGCGTCAGATACGTTTTTCCAATGATGCGAATTGCCTTGCTGTCTCCGAGGCTATGGACGGTGCTGCGGCAGGACATGATATTGTTTTTGCTGTTATTGCCGGCACGGGGTGTGGTGCGGGCATTGCTATCAAGGGAGAGGCACGGGAAGGCCGTAATCTGTTAGCCGGAGAATTTGGCCACAATCAGTTGCCATGGATGGAAGATGATGAGCTGCCGGGCGTTCCTTGCTGGTGCGGAAAACGCGGCTGTATTGAATGTTATATATCGGGAACGGGCTTCGCACAGGATTATGCCGACCATGAGACCGGGGGTGTGGTGACCAAACAAGCGGATGAAATCATTGAAATGATGCGCGCCAATGATAAGGGCGCTCCGGGCGCCATCGCGGCCTTTGACCGTTATGTCAGTCGGATGGCCCGTTCTTTGGCTCATATTGTGAACATTCTGGACCCGGATGCCATTGTTCTGGCCGGTGGTATGAGTAATGTTGACGAGCTGTATGAAAGGGTCGCGCCTTTGCTGGCGCGTTACGTGATTGGCGGGCAATGTGATACGCCGGTTTTAAAAAACAAACACGGTGATTCCAGCGGTATTCGTGGGGCGGCATGGCTCTGGTCAAAAGACGATAAGCCACAAATTTCATCTGTTCTTGAAAAACAGTCACGACGGCAGCCTTAGAGCAAGACAGACATATCTCGCCAGCCAAAGCAAATTTCACGGGCCGTGGTAGGACCGAGTGTGGTATTCTTTTTTCCGCACCGTTCCCCCTCCAGATTTTTATAAAACGATACGGCTCGTTTATTTTTTTCAAGCACCCATAAACACAGGGACTTATGCTTTAGGCCTGTGAGTTCTCGTGCTGCCTCTTTCATGAGCTGTTGCCCAAGCCCCTTTTGCCAGTATGGCTCCAGAATATAAAGGGCATAGATCTCGGAGGAATATAGCGGGCGGATGGGTGACATACCGGGCAATGGTGTTTTTAAACGCCCGTAATTGATAAATCCTACAGGTTTTTTATTTTCATCAGAGGCAAGCAAAGTATACGCATCCTCTGCCGCCATCCATTTTTGCCATTCAGGAAGTCTGTCTTCTGCTCTCAGGCTATCCAGATAATTTTGATCGACAATGCCGGCACCGGATGTTTGCCAGCCGGAGACATGGATATGGGCCAAATCCGGAATATCATCTTCTGTGACGGGACGGATGGAAAAAGCCACTAGAGTGCCGGACCAACGCACGCATAATAGATATTGGCATTCAGGAGCACACGGCCTGTGGCTGTATCAAAATCAATGTCAGCTTCAGGGAATTTTTGACGAATAGTGGCGCGTATATGATTACGCCAGTCTTCTTCCTCTTTTGTGCCAAGCTCCTGCAAACTACCGTCATCTGCCATATATAGTCCCTTTACGTTTAGGGCGGCGAGGTAATCAATAGCTTCAGTACTGTTTTGATAGCCGTTCTTCATGTCAGGAAAATCAGGCATGTCAAAAGCTGCGCTACCTGTAAAGACTTCGCGGATTGTTTTGAGGTGATAGGGGGCCATGGGACCTCCTTCCTGTGCACCATCCATCTCCCATGCAATATTTTGGGTGGTTTTAGGAGAACGGCAGGACATAATTTTTCTTGCCTGTGCTTCAAATTCTTCTAACAACATCATAGCTTCCTATGGGTTTTATATATTATACATATCACACGTTTCTAGAGGATGTTCCCGTACATTGCAATGTTTTTATGGAATAACTACTTCCCTTCTGTACGGTAATTGGGCGCTTCTTGTGTGATGGTGACATCATGGACATGGCTTTCGCGGTATCCGGCGCCGGTCATTTTCATGAATTCCGCCTTCTTTTTCAAGTCTTTAATTGTCGGGCAACCTGTGTAGCCCATGGCAGACCGTAGACCGCCGATCATTTGGTACAGGACGTTTCCTACCGGCCCCTTGTAAGGAACACGGCCCTCAATGCCTTCCGGGACAAGCTTCCGCGCTTCTGTTACTCCGGCTTGAAAATAACGATCGGCAGAGCCGCGCATCATGGCCCCGACTGATCCCATACCGCGATAGGTTTTGTAAGAGCGACCCTGATAAAGAATAACTTCGCCCGGCGCTTCATCCGTTCCGGCCAGCGCGCTCCCCATCATAGCGCAATCGGCCCCGGCAGCGATGGCCTTGGAGAGATCACCGGAATATTTAATGCCCCCATCGGCAATTACAGGAATACCCTTTTTTACGCAGGCCGCAGCAACATCCATAATGGCTGTCAATTGTGGTACACCGACACCGGCTACAACACGCGTTGTACAGATAGAACCCGGTCCGATTCCGACTTTTACGGCATCGGCCCCGGCTTCCATAAGCGCCTTTGCGGCATCGGCTGTGGCAATGTTCCCGGCGATAATCTGTAGTCCGTCAAATTTCATGTCGCTGATATGTTTGACAGTTTCCAGCACACTTTTAGAGTGACCGTGTGCCGTATCGACAACCACGACATCTAGTCCTTCTTCTGCCATAGCTTCGGTACGTGTCATTCCGGTGCGGCCTGTTCCTACGGCGGCGCCCACCAGTAAACGGCCCTTGCCATCTTTGCTGGCATGCGGATAGAGCTTGGATTTTTCAATATCCTTCACCGTCATGAGTCCGATACAACGATCAGTATTGTCCACGATCAAAAGCTTTTCGATACGGTTTTTATGAAGGAGTTTTTTGGCCTCTTCCCGGTCAGGCTGATTAACGACTTTGATCAGGTTTTCAGATGTCATGAGTTCCCGCACTGGTTCTTCCGGGTTTTCAGCAAAACGAACGTCGCGGTTGGTCAATATGCCGACCAGCCGGCCATTTGATTCCGTGACCGGAATGCCTGAAATATTGTAGCGGCGCATGAGGTCCAGCGCATCGGCAAGTGTAGCGTCCGGGTGAATGGTGATCGGGTTGGTGACCATACCGGATTCAAAACGCTTCACTTTGCGGACGTGTTCGACTTGTCCTTCCACGTCCATATTGCGGTGAAGAACGCCAAGTCCGCCAGCCTGCGCCATGGCGATTGCCATATCGGCTTCTGTGACAGTATCCATGGCGGAGGATAAAAGCGGGATATGCAGCTCTATGGATTTCGTTAAATGTGTTTTTGTATCGGTATCATTGGGATGTATTTCCGATGCTGCCGGTAACAGCAATACATCATCGAAGGTTAAGCCTTCACGCATATGGTCTGCTTTTGTGGACATGGCATCAAAACTCCTTTAACAAACAGGCTGATTTTGACGCCTATTCGTACAGGATAAGCCTTTCTAACGCCAGAAAAGAATTAGGTCTTTTTAAACCCGGCCGCTACAACATATTGTTCGGCGGAGCCTTTGCGGCTGGCCGGGGGTTTAATATGCTTCACAGTTGTGAAGTCCTTTTTCATTTGCTTTAATACCGTGTCTTGCGCGCCACCCTGCAGAACTTTTGACACGAATGTGCCGCCGGGTTTTAATACCTGTGTTGCAAATTCATAGGCGGCCTCGACTAAAGCCATGATTCTAATGTGGTCCGTGCTTTTGTGTCCCATGGTATTGGGGGCCATATCGGACATGACAAGATCAACGTCGCCGCCTATCGCTGTTATCAGGGCTTCCGGTGCGTTGTCGTCCATAAAGTCCATTTCAAGGAAAGTGACGCCCGGTATATTATCCATGGGGAGGATATCAAGTGCGATAACTTTTCCGGCCTTTTGTTTCACGGCGTATTGTGACCAGCCTCCGGGTGCTGCACCAAGATCAACGATGGTCATTCCCGGCTTGATCAGGTGCTGTTTTTCATCCATTTCTTTGATTTTAAATACGGCGCGGGAGCGATAACCGAGTCTTTCAGCTTCCCGGACGTAGGGGTCGTTCAATTGTCGCTGTAACCAGCGTGTTGAAGAGTTTTTGCGGCCCCGTGCTGTTTTGAGCCGGACGGCTTTATCCCGTGTTGTCCTTTTTTTTGCCGGTTTTCCGGGTGGTTTTCCAGGGGGTTTTCCAGGGGTTTTTTTTGTCATTTTTTACAAGACCATTAAAATCATTGATAAGCAAACAGCCAGAATGTAAATCGACAGCATGGCCGTGAAAAAGATGATGTTTTCTGTTTTAGGTGAATAATAGGCCAGAATTAGAAATAGCATAATGATGATGCTGTAAGTAATCATGCCACGAGACATCAGGCTGGAATTCATCAATGACATGATTCCCGTGCTATGCCCGATAGACTCCATTAATTCGACCTGTGTTCTCATGGTGAGTAAACAGGTCAAAACGAAGATGAGGCTTTTCCAGCGCTGATTTTTGTGTACGACCAGCAAGGTTATAGGCACCCACAGAAAATCGAGGTAACTATAGACAATATGTGATAGTTGAGGGAGCAATCCGGCCATATGACTTTTTTACTTTAACTTGTGAGAAAGTGAAACTTTATGCGATAGTGAGACGAATTTGTTAATAGGCCCTTTCAATTTCAACATATTTACCCCGGAAAGTCTCTTTCCATGACGGCAATTCCTATATTTAAGCGTGTATATCAAATATTCTTACCGGCCATATTGATTCTGGCCTTGCTCTGTTTTGCCGCAGAATCAGGGCGAGCCCAAACAAACAATAATACTGTTATCATAAGAGATACAGAGATAGAAACGATTCTAAAAAACTGGATGGAGCCTGTTATTAAAGCGGCTGATCTTGACCCGGCAAGTATAGAAATAATTTTGATACAGAATCAGGGCATCAATGCTTTTGTTGCCGGAGGACAAAATGTTTTTATTTTCACAGGGTTGCTACAAAAATCAGAAGGCCCCGATGAGGTGATCGGGGTTATTGCTCACGAACTGGGCCATATCCGAGGCGGACATCTGGTGCGTACACGTGATGCCATGAAGAATGCCTCTTATGAGAGCCTTTTAGGGACCTTGATCGGTATTGGCGCGGCTATTATTACAGGAGAAGGTGGTGTGGCGGCGGCAACGGCGGCAGGGTCACAGTCTTCGGCTATCGGACGATTTCTTGCTTTTAGCAGAATACAGGAATCAAGCGCGGATCAGGCTGCTCTTGATTATCTTGAGAAGTCCCACATGAACCCGGAAGGTCTTGTCACATTCATGGAAAAGCTGGGCGCGCAGGAGCTTTTGCCGGCCTCACAGCAATCCGAATATATTCGCACCCACCCTTTGACCCGTGACCGGGTGAGCGCCTTAAAAGCTGGCCATGAGCGTTCTGCCTACGGCAAAAAAACATATCCGGCGGCTTGGGAAGAGGAACATAATCGGATGAAAGCCAAGCTCCTTTCTTTTATATCGCCGGAACGGGTGGCCTGGGATTATGATGATCATGATATATCTATCGCTGCAAATTATGCTCGCTCTATTGCCTCTTACCGTCAAACAGAAGAAGACAAGGCTTTAAAGGAAGTTGATATCCTTTTGGTTGCCGAACCGCTTAACCCCTACTTTCTTGAATTAAAAGGTCAGATGCTGGTTGATTTTGGTAAGATTGAAAGCGCATTGCCTTACTATAAACAGGCCGTGGATCTCCTTTCTGACGCCTCCTTAATTCGCACAGCTTACGCCCATGCTCTGATTGAGTCGGCGGGGCAAAACAAACATCAGGACCGTTTGGAAGAAGCGATTCGGCAATTGGAACGCGCTCATCAGGATGAGCCGCGGTCAACGCGTATCCATCGTCTTTTGGCCACGGCCCATGGTAGGCTCAATCATGTAGCTATAGCGAAATTGCATTTGGCAGAAGAGGCTCTCTTAAAAAGAGAAACAAAATATGCAAAAATGCAGGCCCATGCCGCGTTGGAAGGGTTGGAAAAAGATTCAAGCTATTGGCTGCGGGCACAGGATATCTTATCCTTTGTCGAACAAATGGATAAAAATAATTAACGAGTCTTAATCCTAGATAGACTAAGATAGAACTTAAAGGAGAACCATTGTGAAGAATTTAAAAAATAACATCAGGAATATGTGGCGGAAACCGGCCTTTTTTACGGCCATGATTTTTGTATTGGCCCTGTGTACATTGTCGATTGTCAGCACGGCTTCAAAAGCTAAAGAGGACTCTTTTTCAGAGGCGCAGAAAGAAGAGATGCAAATATTGGTGCGTGACTACCTTGTTAGTCATCCGGAAGTTATTGTCGAAGCAATGGATGCTTACCAACAAAATCAGGAGGACGTACAAAAACGCCTGTTTGAGACACGCATTTCCAAATATAAGGATTCTTTTTATGGCGATGATGTTCCTTTCGTTGGGAATCCGGATGCTGATGTCGTGATTGTTGAGTTTTTTGATTATAATTGCGGTTATTGTAAAAAGGCTTTTAACGATGTGCAGGCTCTTGTGAAGCAGGATAAAAATCTGAAGATTGTTTTTGTGGACATGCCTATATTGAGTGCCGATTCAAAAAAGGCAGCCCAGTGGAGTCTGGCGGCGCATAGTCAGGGGAAATATTTCGAATACCATGTGGCTCTTATGAAGTTTGCGGGGCGTAAATCACAGGCGGCTTACGAAAAAATCGGAGAGGATCTAGGGTTGGATATAGAAAAATTGCGGAAAGATTCCAAAGATTCAAAAACCTTGAAGATCATTGCTGATAATTTGGCTATGACACGGGAGTTGGGTATTCGCGGTACACCGGCTTTTATTATAGATGATACGCTGGCACCCGGTTATATGGGGCTGGATCGTATGAAGGACGCCATAGAACAAGCCCGTAAAGACAGGAGCTAGAGCCTATGTTTTTAAAGGCGCTGTATGTTGCGGTCGTGATTGCTGCCATTTTTGTTGGTTATAAAGGCTGGGGAGAACATCAGGCTCTGGCGGCGATGCGTGAGGCCCCCCAAGGACAAGCGGTTGGTCCCGCAGAGGATGAAGCCGATCTGGTGATCGTAGAGTTCATGGATTACCGTTGTCATGCCTGCCGTGCGATGCACGATGAGATGGAAGAGCTTGCCAGCCGGTATCCGAAGGTACGGATTGTCTTCCGGCATTTACCTGTTTTCGGGAAGCCTTCAATCAAGGAAGCTGAATTCGTGTTGGCGGCTGGTATGCAGGGACAGTTTAAGACGGCGCATGATCTCTTGATAACACGTGTTGCACCAATCAGTGATGTTGAAATCAGAAGAATAAGTGAGGATATGACGCTTGATTACGACCAGTTATTGCTTGATATGAAGGGCCCGGAAACAGGTGAAACGCTTCTGCGAACGCTTGATGCGACGGCGGCTCTTGGTATTAAATCCACGCCATCATTTATCATAGGAAAAACTGTTTATACGCCGACAAACGGCCTTCCCACTGTTGACGATCTGGAAAGAATGATTGTAGAAAAAACGCGTTGAAATCTATGGGAAAACTATGGCAAGAATTCTAATTCTCAACGGCCCCAACCTAAATTTTTTGGGGCGGCGGGAACCTGAGATATACGGTACGAAGACGCTCTCTGATATTGAAGCTATGTGCCGCGAAAAGGCATGTGAACTGACGTTTGAAATTGATTTTCGGCAATCCAATCATGAGGGTGAGCTTATAGACTGGGTTCAGGGTGCGCTGGATTCTTATGAAGGCATGGTCATTAATGCGGCAGCCTATACGCACACGTCTGTTGCCTTGCATGATGCCCTGAAAATGCTGGATATACCTATTATAGAAGTTCATTTATCAGATACGAAGACACGGGAAACTTTTCGGCATAACTCTTATATTACACCTTTGGCGCAGAAAGTTATCGCAGGACAGGGTGCGGAGGGGTATACTCAGGCTCTGACATATTTGTCTTCACTTGTTAAGCTTTGACATTTCATCCTGATTTCTTTAAATCAGAACGATCGAATTTATCAGTAATAACAATGAGAAATATTCTTGATGGACATTGATGATAAGGCCATCCGTAAACTAGCGGAACTGCTTGAGGAAACCGGGTTAACCGAAATAGAGGTTATTGAGGGGGAGCAGGCTATCCGCGTCAATAAGGGTGTGCTGAATTCCAACGCGCAGCGTTTACCTATGATGGAATCGGAGCCGACCGTACCGCAGCCCGCTAATTTAGATGCACCTTCTAATATTGCATCCGAGCATCCCGGTGCTGTTGTATCCCCAATGGTTGGTACGGCTTATATGCAGCCGGAACCTGATGCACCGCCTTTTATCCAGAAAGGAACGACGGTGCAGGCGGGTGATACATTGCTTATTATCGAGGCCATGAAAGTTATGAATCCGATCAAGGCTGAAAAAGGCGGAACAGTCACGCAAATTGCTGTTGAAAGTGGCCAACCCGTCGAATTTGGCGATGTTCTCATGGTTATTGAATAAAGTATCCTTCTGATGTTTAAAAAAGTACTCATAGCTAATCGGGGAGAAATAGCACTGCGGGTGATCCGTGCCTGCCGGGAAATGGGCATTGAAACCGTTGCTGTTCATTCTACAGCCGATGCCAATGCCATGGCCGTGCGCCTTGCCGATGAAAGTGTATGCATTGGTCCGCCGCCGGGAAAAGACAGTTATTTAAACATTCCCTCTATATTGAGTGCCGCCGCTGTTACGGGGGCTGATGCCATTCATCCCGGCTATGGCTTTTTATCAGAAAACTCGCAATTTGCCCGTATGGTAGAAGAACACGGCTTTACTTTTATCGGCCCTAAGCCGGAGCATATAGACATGATGGGCGATAAGATCATGGCCAAGCAAACTGTTGCGAAGCTGGGGCTTCCGGTTGTTCCCGGTTCGGATGGCGCCATAGAAAATGTAGAGCAGGGGTTTGAATTTGCTCGTGCGACCGGTTTTCCGGTTTTAATCAAGGCGGCTTCCGGTGGCGGCGGCAAAGGTATGCAGGTTGTCCATAAGGAAGAAGATTTTGCCGAAGCTTTTTCCATGGCGCGCAGTGAAGCCAAAGTTAATTTTGGCGATGATACGATCTACATGGAAAAGTTCCTTGAAAAGCCGCGCCATATCGAAATTCAGATTTTTGGCGATATGCACGGCCATGCTATTCATTTGGGAGAGCGGGACTGTTCTATTCAGCGTCGTCACCAGAAGCTTCTTGAAGAAGCGCCTTCACCGATTTTGAGTGAAGAAGAACGCAATGAAATCGGCACTCTGGCTGCTGATGTTGTGAAAGAAATAGGCTATTACGGCGCCGGTACGATTGAGTTTCTTTATGAAGATAATAAATTTTATTTCATGGAGATGAATACACGTATTCAGGTTGAGCATCCCGTTACAGAAATGATAACGGGCATTGATTTGATTGCCGAACAAATCCGTGTGGCCGCCGGGGAGCCGTTAAGTATCAAAAAAGACCGGATCAGGTTGCGGGGCCATGCCATTGAAGTGCGTATTAACGCCGAAGATCCTGATACTTTTATGCCCTCTCCGGGTACGATTACTCAGTTTCATACGCCCGGCGGTTTGGGCGTTCGGTTTGATTCTGCGCTGTATACCGGTTATACAATCCCGCCTTATTACGATTCCATGATTGGAAAATTGATTGTTCATGGCCGTAATCGTGAAGAATGCATTCGCCGCCTGAAACGGGCGATTACAGAAACCGTGATTGAAGGCGTTAAAACAACCTTGCCCGCCCATATCTGGATTTTGGACCAGCCGGAATTTTTATCAGGCGATTACGACATTCACTGGCTGGAAAAAAAGCTGGTGGAACGGTAGGTCGTTCTACAACCCCAGTTTTTTAGGAGCAGGTTCTTTAACAGCAGGTTTCAACTGTTTTTCAAGATAAGTCACAACACCCGTATGTCCGTTTTCGCGCGCGGCATCAATGGCCGTTTTGCCGTCAATATATTGCGCACTAATATCAGCGCCATTTTGTACCAGAATCTGTGTTATCCAGTCATAGCCATGGGAGGCGGCAACCATCAAAGCGGTTAAGCCCTTTTTGTCCGCTGCATTCACATCAGCTTTCTTTTCAGTCAGAATATAGGCCGTTTCCAGCATATTATCCCGTGCGGCCACCATCAGAGGCGTCCATCCGTTGGCGTAACGATCGTCAGGGTTCGCACCTTTTTCCAATAAAGCCACGGATCCTTTATCATTTCCATCAATAATGGCCCATAAAAGTGCTGTGCGGCCTCTATGGTCTTTGAGCGCCACATCGGCTTTCTTTTCAAGCAGGGCGTTCATTATATCCGTGTGGCTGTCTGAGGCGGCAGCCATCAGGGGGGTCATACCGGCCCCGTTTTGGATATTAATATTGGTTCCGGCACGTTCCAGCAGAAAATTCACGATGTTGCTATGGCCGTTTTTAACAGCCTGCACGAGAGCATTACGACCGGTTTTGTCCCATGCCCCTGTACTGGCTCCTTGTTTCAGTGTCGTTTCAACCTGTTTCAGATCACCGCTTGCGGCGGCGTTAATCAGGGCATCATTGGTTTTTGATAGACGCTCCAGAGGGTTTTTATAGTGTTCAAACAGGCCGGCAATGCGGGCAAAATCGGCACGTTTTTTAAGAGGCATACGGGCAGCATCTTGTGCAATTTCCTGTGCCGTATAGTTTTTCCACTCCACGAGTTTACCTGGCGGATTGTCTCCTACTCTTGCTGTTATATCAGCACCTCTGTCGAGAAGTAGTTTTACGATGGCTTCATCAGGTCCCATAACGGCTAGCATAAGAGAAGTAATGTCGTAGTTGTCACGTGCATTGATATAAGCGCCCTGATCCAGTAGCAGCGTGGCTGTTTCCAAAGAATGAGATGATACGGCAGCCATCAAAGCTGTGGCCCCCATATCGCTTTTGCTTTCCAAATGTGCGCCGTTCTTTAAAAACAGGGCTGTTATTTCACGATTGCCGGCATTGGCGGCAAACATCAGCGGTGTGCGGCCACGTTTATCCCGAATATTAAGGTCTGCGCCATCTTTTACAGTTTGTTTGATGACGTCCAGATCACCCTTTTGAACAGCTGCCATAAGTGTGTTGTTCAGTTTTTCTTGATCTTGTGTTTTCTCTACCGTTTTTTGTTCTTTTTCCTGTTTACTCTGCACGGTAGCCACTTGTAAGAAGTCGGAAACATAGTTTGCAATCGCGCTGTATTTTTCTTTCATTTCCGGCGGTGCCTTTGGGTTTTGTTCCAGACTGCTTGCCAGTTCAACGGCATTTAAACCGTGTAAAGGAAAGTTGTCGCCGGCGGGATGAGCAATGCGGAGATCCGCGCTGGCTCCCTTTTCTAACAGTAATTTTACACTCTCTATTTGGCCTTCCATGACCGAAAAATGGAGTGCCGACATGCCGTTGGTATCTGTCAGATCAATTTTGGCGCCTTTCTCCAGAAGGAGAGTCATTATTTCTTTGTTCTGCTGCGTGGAGGAATAGGTCAAAGCCGACATACCGTTTTCGTCCTGTGTATTAACGTCAGCACCGTCTTCCAGAGCGGCTTGTACAGAGGAAAGGTCACCGGATAATATGGCATTCATAAAGGCGTCATTGGCATCAATGGTCGGTGCT
This sequence comes from Alphaproteobacteria bacterium, assembly GCA_021776075.1. GTDB lineage: Bacteria > Pseudomonadota > Alphaproteobacteria > Micavibrionales > Micavibrionaceae > JAJFGQ01. The sequence goes on from JAJFGQ010000064.1 coordinate 12,113, forward strand.
GTCGGGGCCGCAGATGCCAGTTCTCGATCCCGTGTATCCGGGATGTAGTCTTGCTCAGCTTGCGTAATCATGTCCGCAATCTCGGCAAAACCGGATTTCATCGCCAGATCAGCCGGTTTTATACCTGCCATCTGTTGAATGGTTGCGGGTGCTCCCGGAAAAGGTTCAATCTTAACAGAAGGATTGGCTCCCTTTTCAAGCAGGGTTTTCACGCTCTCGATATCACCTGTTAGTGCCGCCATGGCCAGAGCCGTAAATCTGTTGGCATCCTGTGCCTTCGCATCAGCGCCATTATCGAGAAGGAAGCGGGTTATATCACTTTCATTCATAGAGGCTGAAATCATCAAAGCCGATAGTCCGCCCGGGTCCTGAATGTTTACATTGGCACCGTGTCCTAACAGCGATTTCATGCTGCTAAGGTATTTTCCCTTAATGCCCTGATATTTTGGTTCCATCTGCATATGTTGTACAGGGTCCATCCGATCCAGATCGATTCTGATGGTCTTGATGGTGGTCAGGAGGTGCATCAGGGCCGTCATACCCGTTTTGTCTGCTGTATTGGCATCTGCCTTGTTTTGCAGCAGGATATCCATGATCTCGTGTTGGCCCGTTGTTGCCGTTAGCATGAGCGGGGTCTGACCGTCTCTGTTTGCTGTGCCCGGAGGTGCGCCGTTTTCAAGCAAAACGCGTACGGACTCTTTTTTCTCTCCCATCACGGCAATCATGACGACATCATTGCCGTATTTATCGTGTGCGGCCATATCGGGATTTTTTTCCATCAATATATTGATGAGGTTCGCGTGACCCTCATAAGACGCAATCATCAAAGCTGTGGCACCGTCATGGGCCTTTATATTGACATCAGCATTATGATCCAAAAGGATCTTGGCGATGTCTTCATAACCACGTGATACGGCGGACATCAGCGGTGTTTGGCCCGCTTCATTGCCGGTATTCACATTCGCCCCGTCTTTCAGGCTGTGTTTTATTGCGTTCATGTCTCTGTTATCAATGCCATTCATCAGGGCAACCCACAGATCTTTCTGGTCCTTTTGATTTGCAGGCTGATTTACGGGCGGTTGGTTATTGCTTTCACCATGAGCGAAGGCTACATCAGGCACCGTAATCGCGCTTCCCAGTCCCAGGGTTGCGGCGACAAGAAAGATCGAAGTCAGGCGTGATAAAGTGCTCTGTTTTTTTGTTTTGTTTTTATTCTGAGCAGACATAGGCTGTTCCTCCCGTTATCAAAAGACATACGTTAATGTTGACGTTAATATTGGCGTTAAAGCCGACATTAAACCAGATTTCATAAATGCTATGTTTGCGATAAAATCATTCTGTTCCTCATCTGTCAACACATGTTTTCATATTGATGCCAGCTTGTCCGTTGCGGCAGGGAGCAATAATTAATTATAATTTTAACCATTTTTTACCCGAATAGTGTAGTATGGGGAGCATGAGAAAGACTCTGTTGGGATTGATGACGTTTTTGATGCTTACGCCTGTTTTGGCGTGTGCTATGGCGTTTTGTCCGCTACAGGCTAACGCGGCAGAACAGCCGCCTTGTCATCAGATGAATGGAAGCGGTGATGATGGCCCTATGCTGGTTCTGGATTGTCTGGGTGTTGATCTGTTTCAGCAGGATGCCAGTCATGATGTGCAGCCTGATCAATCTGTAGAGCGCGTTGATTATGCATGGGTTGATCTGGCTGTTGATTACAGCTCCCGGTCCGGCAATGTCAATGGCATTAGGGGCCCGCCTGACAGGGCCGAACGCCCCTATGCCCCACTATCCCTTATTCTCACAACACAGCGTTTTCGTATCTAAAGATCTCCTTTTTCTGTTGTTTTAATGAAAAAGATAAGGAGCTTTGTTGTGCGTGTTTTTATTTCATTGTTATTTGTTTTGGTGTTCGGCGTTGGTATTGGCGTCGGGCTGAAAATATTACCCTCTTCCGGGGGAGAACAGACCGGAAGAAAAGTTGCCTATTGGGTCGCGCCGATGGACCCGGGTTTTCGCCGTGACGAACCCGGGCAATCGCCGATGGGTATGGATTTAGTGCCTGTGTATGAAGGTGAGTTGAGTAGCGCGGCAAACGCACCGGACGGCGCTATCAGGATAGATCCGGTTTATACGCACACACTTGGCGTAAAGACAGCCGAGGTAACGCAGCGGGCGTTTGGTGAAAGCATCAGGGCCTTTGGGCGCGTAACCCCCAACACGCGCCTTGAACATGCGGTCGATGTTCGTACAAAGGGATGGGTTGTCGATCTGGTCGCAGATGCTGTCGGTGACACAGTGAAAAAAGGCGATCTGCTGTTTACTTATTACAGTCCTGAATTAATGACAGCGCAATCTGATTTTCTTATTGGCCGCCGTGTTGGTAATGCCGAACAACGATTGCGGCTCCACGGTATGGATGCAAAATCGATTGCTGTCCTGAAAAAAGAAGGGCGCTTTCTTGAGCGAACTCCCTTTTATGCACCAATTGACGGGACCGTCAGTATATTGAACGTTCGCAAAGGGGCACACGTCAATGAAGGCGGCAATGTCATGACCATTCAGGATTTTTCTAAAGTCTGGGTCAATGTCGATGTACCTGTACGGGATATTCAGTTTTTAGCTGTCGGAACATCCGCCAAAGTGACGGTGCCGGAAACGGGTGCTGTGTTTGAAACCGTCATTGATTTTATTCACCATGTCGCCGACCCGGATAAACGCACCGGCATGGTTCGTCTTATTCTAAATCATGAGAACGGCGAACCCAAACCGGGCAGCTATGTTGATGTGGTGTTTCATACCGATTCAGAGTCTCGTTTGGCCGTTCCGGTGGAGGCTGTTCTGTATGGCGCGCAAGGTGCGCATGTCATGGAAGATGTCGGTGACGGTTCCTTCAAGCCGGTCATGGTGGAAACAGGTATAACAGCTTATGGCCTGACAGAGATTAAAAGCGGTTTGACGCAGGGCCAGCGTATAGTGACCTCTGGCCAGTTTATGCTCGATGCCGAAAGCAATCTCAAAGGCGGCATGGCTAGCATGAAAAGTAATGGGGGGAACGATCATGGAGAATAACAACCGCATTCATGATCCCTCCCAGAGCTTTGCCGCCCGGATCATAGACTGGTCGGTAGCGAACCGCTTTTTTGTCATGCTTGGCGCGCTGGCGTTGTTGGCGGCGGGTATCCTCGCTATAACAAAAATCCCGTTGGATGCCATTCCAGACCTGTCTGATACGCAGGTGATTATCCGCACCGACTGGCCGGGACAGGCACCGCAGGTGATCGAAGATCAGGTGACTTTTCCACTTTCAACGCAAATGCTGGGCTTGCCAAAGACCAAAGTCGTACGCGGCTTTTCTATGTTCGGCACGAGCTTTATCTATATCGTTTTTGAGGATGGTGTTGATATGTACTGGGCACGCAGCCGTGTTCTGGAATCTCTCTCGCAGGTGAGAAGTGAACTGCCCGATGGTGCGGATCCACAATTAGGGCCGGATGCAACCGGGGTTGGCTGGGTGTTTCAATATGCGCTGATCGACCGCACAGGCCAGCATGATTTATCAGAGCTGCGCAGCCTGCAGGACTGGTTCATTCGCTTTGAACTGGCCACCATTGACGGCGTTGCCGAAGTCGCCAGTGTTGGTGGTTTTGTGAAGGAATATCAGGTGTTGGTTGATCCGAATAAACTTCGTGCTTTCAATATATCTCTGCAAACGGTCATTGAGGCTGTACGCAGCGCCAATCAGGAAACCAGCGGGCGGACGATGGAAATGGCCGAAACGGAATATCTTATCCGTTCTTTCGGTTACGTGGCCAAGCCGGAAGATTTGCAAGCTGCCGTTCTTAAAACCGTAGACGGCACACCGATCACAGTTGGTGATGTGGCGCGCGTGGTGGAAGGGCCGGCGATCCGGCGCGGTGTTACGGAGTTAAACGGTGTGGGTGAAGCGGTTGGCGGCATTGTCGTGATGCGCCCCGGTGCGAATGCTTTGGACCTTATTCACAATGTCAAAACCCGTCTTGAAAGCCTGAAACAAGGACTACCTGAAGGCGTGGAGATCAAAATCGTTTATGATCGCAGCGTGCTTATTGAAGGCTCGGTCGATTACCTTAAAGACAAGCTGCTCGAAGAAAGCCTGATGGTCGCGCTGATTACTTTTCTGTTTCTGTTGCATGCGCGCAGTGCGCTGGTTGCAATTATTACCATCCCGCTTGGTATTCTCGCGGCCTTCATCATTATGAATATGCAGGGAATTACGGCCAATATCATGTCGCTGGGCGGCATTGCGATTGCGATTGGTGCTATGGTGGATGCCTCGATTGTTATGGTGGAGAACGCGCATAGGAAACTGGCTGGAATGGCGGAAGATGCCAGTAAAGAAGAAAAACAAAAAGCACTTATACAGGCCGCTAAAGAAGTCGGGCCGGGGCTGTTTTTCTCTCTGTTGATTATCACCGTGTCATTCTTTCCTGTTTTTGCCTTAACGGGGCAGTCGGCAAAAATGTTTACGCCGCTGGCTTTTACCAAGACTTACGCTATGGGTGCCGCAGCGTTTTTATCGGTCACCGTCGTACCGGTTCTTATGCTCTGGCTGATCAGAGGAAAAATCCGGCGCGAAGATGAAAACCCGATCAATCGCTTCTTTATTGCGCTCTACCGCCCGTTTTTGAATGCGGCTCTCAAATGGCGAAAAACCACGATCATGCTGGCTCTTGCCGCGCTGATCAGTACTGGCATTCCTGCTTCAAAACTCGGCAGCGAATTTATGCCGCCGCTTTATGAAGGGGGATTGCTCTATATGCCGATGACCTTGCCGGGGGTGTCGATCACCAAAGCACGCGAAATTCTACAGGTAACGAACCGTCAGATTATGACCGTGCCTGAGGTGAAACAGGCTTTTGGTAAGGCTGGCCGCTCCAATTCTGCGACAGATCCCGCGCCGCTGGCGATGATTGAAACCTGGATCGAGCTCAAGCCGCGCGAAGAATGGCGTCCTGGCATGACACCGCGAAAACTGATCGCCGAGATGGACAAGATTGTACGCCTGCCCGGTATGATGAATAGCTGGGGCTATCCGATCAAAATCCGTCTGGACATGCTCACGACGGGCATCCGTACACCTGTCGGTATTAAGGTCGCCGGACCAGACTTAAACACGATAGATAAAATAGCCAAAGATATCGAGGTGCTGGCCCGCGAGGTCAAGGGCACGCGCAGTGCCATCGCAGACCGGGTTGTCGGCGGGAAATATATTGAGATCGAACCTAATCGCCGAGAGATCGCCCGCTATGGCATTTCCATGAAAACCATCCAGCGTGTTATTCAAACGGCTCTCGGCGGTATGCAGCTCGATGAAACCATCGAGGGACGGGAGCGTTACCCGATCATGTTGCGTTATGACCGCCCGTTTCGTGAGCATGTGTCTGAGCTGGACAACATCTTGGTCCCGGGCGCTGACGGCGCGCATATCCCACTTGCCGATCTGGCCGATATCCGCATTGCCGAAGGTCCGTCGATGATCAAGTCCGAAGATGCCCGGCTTAATGGCTGGGTGTTTGTTGATATTCAAGGGCGCGATATTGGTTCTTATGTTGCTGACCTGCAAACAAAACTCAAAACCTTTGATTTGCCGCAGGGCTACACGCTCAAACTTTCTGGTCAGTTTGAACAGATGCAGGAAGCGAATGAGCGCCTAAAGATTGCCATTCCGGCTACGCTTCTGATTATTCTTACATTGCTGTACCTGCATTTTGGCAGTTGGGACCGGACGCTATTAATCATGCTGTCTGTGCCCTTTGGCGTCATTGGCGGGGTGTGGTGGATATGGCTGGTAGGGTATAATATTTCCGTAGCGGTGGCTGTAGGCTTTATTGCGCTGGCCGGGATTGCTGTAGAAACGGCGATCATCATGCTGATCTATCTTGACCAGCAGATGCGAGAGCATCCGGTGTCCGGTTTTGAAGATTTACTGAAAAATGTGCGCCACGGTGCTATCCAGCGTCTAAGGCCTAAACTGATGACGGTTAGCACCGTTATTCTCGGCCTGATCCCGATTTTCCTGACTGAAGGACCAGGATCAGATGTCATGCGCCGCATTGCATTGCCGATGGTCGGCGGCATGGTCAGCACCATGATCTTAACACTTATCCTGATTCCCGTTTTATACGCTGTGTATATGCAATGGAAACTGAAACTTCCCCTGCAAACAAACTCAGGGACAAAGTCCTTAAGGGTGTAGAGCATGATTAGGGGCTGGGTTTGGGCGTATTATTCAGTGGCTTCGTAACGGTATGCACGTTCAGGTCACGAAGATGCGCGATAGCACATAAAAGCGGATAGTCCGCTTTCCCATCCCGGCCAAGAACAGATTCATGCATGTTTTTAACATCAGCATCCGGCCGCGGCGAACAAGTCGCTGTCGTCCGGGTTTTGTCCTGTTCAAGATTGGGATTGAGCAGCGTACCGCGCAAATCTTTTTCACGGAGCCCCGATTTTCCGGTTTTAGCATTGAGGTCCTCAAACCGGGTATTGGGTGTGATGCCGTTATTCTGGATAGAGTCCCCGGACTGCGTAAAATAATGCTGTGTCGTTACTTTCAGGGCGCCTTTGTTCCTCCCCAGAGGGAAAATTGTTTGTACCGATCCCTTACCGAAAGATTGCGTGCCGAGAATGAGCGCCCTGCCTGAATCCTGCAAAGCACCGGCAACAATTTCAGAAGCCGATGCCGAACCTTTATTGATCAGAACGACCATAGGTTTACCGTTTACGATATCACCCGGTCTGGCCCAAAAGGCACCGGCGTTGTCTTTTTCTTCTTCGTCGCCCAGAGAAACGATGACACCGCTTTTTATGAAATGGTCGGACACTTTTATGGATTGTCGGAGTAAGCCGCCGGGGTTGTTGCGCATATCAAGAATATAGGCAGACGGTTCTTGTCCTGTTTTTTCCAGAGATGCTTTTTTAAGCTTTTCAACGGCTTGTTCTACGCCGGGGCCGGTCGTTTTGTTAAAGGTGGAAAGGCGAATATAGCCGATCTCGTTACCAATCATTCTGCTTGTCACCGGATTGCTCCGGATAATGTCGCGTATAATGTCTATTTCGAGGGGGTCTTTAGAATCCTTGCGTACAATTGTTAAAGTGACCTTGGATCCCCTGTCACCGCGCATTTTTTTAACAGCTTCGGTCAGTGTGAGGCCAATGATGGATTTGCCGTCAATATGGGTTACATAATCGCCGGCTTTAACGCCCGCTTTAAAAGCAGGGGTGTCGTCAATGGGGGATATGACCTTCACAAAATCGCCATCCATGGAAACCTGTATGCCCAGACCGCCAAATTTTCCGCTGGTTCGGGTCATCATGTTTTTATATTCTTCTGCGTTTATATAGTCTGAATGGGGGTCAAGACTTTTTGCCATCCCTTTTAGGGCACCTTCTATCATCTTTGTCAGGGATAGGTCTTTTCTGACATGGTTTTCCTGCGCCATACGCAGAACTTCTTTGAACAGGTCCATCTGTTCACTGAGTTCTTTTGTTTGGGCTGTTGTTTCGGGTGCTTCTTCCGCCAGAGCATTGCCGGACAGAATTGTGCCGATAAGCAATGTTGCTGCAAATATTTCTTTCAGTGATTTTTTCATGATAATTAAAACTCCCCTTGGCCGATTATGATTTTTTTATGATATGCAGCGGTGTTAGCAGGCTCGGGGAGACTACGTCAATAGCAAAGTTTTGAGGAAGAGAGTAGAGCGGACCGGTTAGTCGGAGAGCATGGCAAGGGCTGCGCGCCGGTCTCCGGACTTCACCCTCAGAAACAGCGTACGGGCTTGTTTGATGTCCCGTTCCGCGCCGCTTTCGGCGGCTAGTTTGAGAGCAATAACAGCCGGATCATCCGGCTTACAGATGAAGGCCAGGGCCTTTGCCAGGCGTCCCATGGTTTCACGGTCTATTTTTGTTTCTTCCATGGGAGCATCCTTCAAAGTCTGATGATTTCTACGCAGCTTTCTTTTTCGTCTGTCCACGATTTCCCGAACTGCTATTATGGGCCAGTTCCGTATGGTTTTGGCAATAAGAAATCCCAGGTTCACCGGGTTTACCGCAAAAATGGAAATCATCATCTTTCGGGTCACCGACCGGCCAGCGGCACATTCCGCTTTTCAGGTCTTCCATGGTTATGATGCTCATTGTTCAGTCTCCTTTGTAAGAGTTAAAATAATGCCGCAGGCGCATAATAGCCCTTATAACAAAAACCGGGCCCTTATGATAGAAAACGGCAGATAAAGGTTTTCAGAGCATGAAAATCTTTTAGGTTTTATAAGGAAGACTACTATAGACAAGTTTTCCGTATTTTACAAGTTATGGTAAGATAGGGCTATAAAGGGTCTATGAAAAGTGGTGTCTAGGGACGTCTGCAACGCCCCGGAGCAACTAAGCTCCACCCTCTTCTCTGCCATCAAGTATAGACATCGCCCAAACAAATATATGTTGGGGCTGTACCAGTTAATCACCCCATATGCTGATCAACCCATTGTTTGAGTTGCCTTAATTGCATGGCGGGCTCTGGGGTGTTAAATCGCCATTCACACTCCTTTAAAAATAGCGAAAAATGCTTGGCAGGGATACCGTTAAATTTCCGCATGTGACGCTTGGCCTGGTTCCAAAAATTCTCAATCCCGTTGATATGATTATGCTTGTTTGCAAACAATTTTGAGTGGTTGATCCGGTAGTGCTTAAACTCGGAAAC
>JAJFGQ010000065.1 GCA_021776075.1 Alphaproteobacteria bacterium
TCCTTATAGGGCAGGGGTGTTTCCTTGCTTTTCATGATCTTTTGACTGGCGGCGCGGTAGAGCGTGTCGATGGTCAGGGTTGATTTACCGCTTCCTGATACCCCGGTGATACAGGCCAGTGTGCCCAGTGGTATTTTGGCAGTCACATTTTTGAGGTTGTTGCCGGTCGCACCGATGAGTTCGATAAAGTGTTTCTTTTTACCGGGGCGGCGTTCAAAAGGAACGGGAATGCTTTTCCTGCCGGTTAGATATTGCGCGGTCAGGCTTGTTTCACAGGCCATGATGTCGTCCGGCGTTCCTGCGGCAACGACCGTACCGCCGTGAATACCGGCACCGGGCCCCATGTCGATAATATAATCAGCGGCACGAATGGCATCCTCATCATGTTCGACAACCAGAACCGTATTGCCGAGATCCCGCAGGCGTGTCAGCGTTTCCAGCAGGCGGTTATTATCGCGCTGATGCAGGCCGATGGAGGGCTCATCCAGAACGTAGAGAACGCCTGTTAAGCCGGAGCCGATCTGGCTGGCGAGTCTTATGCGCTGACTTTCTCCGCCGGACAGCGTACCGGAAGAGCGGGAGAGGCCGAGATATTCCAGCCCGACATTCATCAGGAAGGTCAGGCGTTCATTGATTTCCTTGAGGATACGGTCGCCGATGGCCCCTTGTTGTTCGGTCAGTTTTTCTTTGAGGTTGGCAAACCATTTATGTGATTCAGCGATGCTCATCTGCGATATGGCGGCGATGTCCTGACCATCGATTTTTACAGCCATAGCTTCCGGTTTTAGGCGGTAGCCTTCGCATGCTTCGCAGGGAGAGCTTATTTGATAGCGGGCCAGTTCTTCCTGCCTGCTGGTGCTGTCGGTTTCCAGCATCCGGCGTTCCATGTTCGGAATAACGCCCTCAAAGGGCTTGTCAGAGCGGTAAGTGTTGGCCCGGTCTTCATAGGTAATTTTAATGGCGTCTTTACCAGAGCCGTAGAGAAGGGCGTTTTGCACTTTTTCCGGCAAGGTGTCGAAGGGGGTGGTCATGTCGGCGCCGTAATGCGTGACGACTTGCTCCAATGCTTGCTGATAATAGTGGGAAAAGCTTTTCGACCAAGGCTCGATAGCGCCCTGAGCCAGCGTTTTGCTGCGGTCAGGCACGACGCGGTCTTCATCAAAATAAAGCCGGACGCCCAGACCGTCACAGGAGGGGCAGGCACCGTGTGGGCTGTTAAAGGAAAACAGGCGTGGTTCAATTTCCGGGATGGTAAAGCCGGAAACCGGGCAGGCGAATTTTTCGCTCATAATCGTGCGTTCGTTTGAGTTTGCGTTTTCAATGACGGCAAGGCCATCGGCAAGCTTTAGGGCTGTTTCAAGTGAATCAGCCAGACGGTTTCCGAGGTCGTCACGGATCACGAGCCGGTCAACGACAACATCTATGTCGTGCTTCAGCTTTTTGTTCAGAGCCGGTATGTCGTCAATCTCATAGAGCGTGCCGTCTACTTTAACGCGCTGGAAGCCCTTTTGTTGCAGGTCTTTGAATTCCTTGCGGTATTCTCCTTTGCGTCCGCGTACGATGGGGGCAAGGACATAGAGCTTTGTGCCGTCTTCCATGGCCATGATCCGGTCAACCATTTGTGTAACGGTTTGGCTTGTGATCGGTTTTCCGGTTGCCGGGGAATAGGGAATGCCGATTCGTGCCCAGAGCAGGCGCATATAATCGTAAATTTCTGTGACCGTTGCGACGGTGGAGCGCGGATTGCGGCTGGTTGTTTTTTGTTCAATGGAAATAGCGGGGGAGAGCCCCTCAATGCTATCTATATCCGGTTTTTGCATGAGTTCAAGAAATTGCCGTGCATAGGCAGACAGGCTTTCCACATAGCGGCGTTGTCCTTCGGCGTAAATCGTATCAAACGCCAGAGAGGATTTGCCGGAACCGGACAGGCCGGTAATCACGATAAGTTTATCGCGCGGCATATCAACATTCACGTCTTTTAAATTATGTTCCCGCGCCCCGCGGACGCTGATCGTTTTTAGCATGTTCTGACTTTCGTTCGTTCACTTTATGTTCTGTTTATATATAGCAGACTTATATAGGTGTCGCACATAAAAAAAGCTAGTGAAAAAAATCAGCCGGAATGCGAAGATTTTTATCTGGCTATTCCGGCTGTAGGTTATGCTGGCAAAAAATATTTAGGGCTGTTTAGGGTTGTAGAGTAGAAGCGTCCAGTATATCTGCACTGGCCTTTAATTCCTGCTCCATAAAGATCATAATTTTTCTGGCGCTTTCAGCCGCGACAGGGTCCATGCCTAAATCATCAGGCCTACAGACATGCATCAGAGCATGCAAATGGGCCAGATAGTTCTGGCATCGTTCAATCGTCAGTTTGCCCACAATAAGGGCGCTGTCATTTAAATAAATAGTCATCGTCATTTACTCCCCACACATTAATTAACATTGAAAGCTATATTTTCCATAGCAACAATGAGTTGTAATGTAATGCATGTAGCAACTCTAATGCAAGCTTTTTTTTGAATTTTTTTCAATTGGAGTTGACTTTTTGTTTGTTTGTAATATCATGAGAGCATGATAACGCGGGAACAATGTCGGGCGGCACGGGGTCTTTTAGGGTGGACCCAACAGGATCTGGCTAATGCTGCCGGTCTTTCCAAGACAGCTATCAATAATTACGAACGCGGTCTTTCTGATGCAAAGGAAGATACGTTGCGCACTATTTTATGTGCTTTTGATGGTGCCCGCATTTCATTTATCGGTAGTAGCGGTGTTCAAATGCGAGAGGACACCCTTTCTGTTATCAAGGGGAGCGATAGTTATTTCAGGTTGCTGGATGATGTATGTGAGAGCTTGAAAGATGATGGCGGTGAATTGCTGGTATGTAATATGAGCGAAGCTTTTGAACAAAAAATGCTTCAGGCTGATGCGCAAAAAATACGTGAATATCAGAAAAAAATGACGGATGCCGGTATTGTTCAACGGTTTCTTGTTAAAAAAGGTGATCATCTTTTTCTTTCTGAAGAAAAAAGATATCGTTGGATTGATGATCATGTTTTTGGTTTTGGAAAGCTCAGTTTTATTTACAGAGATAAAATGGCGCTTAAGCTTTGGTATGATGACATGCTTTTGATGATAAATAGCAAACAGGCAAGCGATGCCGAACGCGAACGTTTTGAAATGATGTGGAAACAGGCTTCTATTCCTTCGCCGATCATGACAATCCTGCCGGAGTCTGAATCCTCTATCTCTCGGTACGACAATAAAGAATAGAGTGGAAAGAATAGCGTTGATAAAGGGCGGCGAAGGGACTCCGTTATATTAGCTTTATTGTCAGCTTTGCTTCTTTATGCTGCTACGGCCTTCGCTTCCGGCTTTTTTTCGCAGAACTTCTCGCAGGCGATTTGATCCGCAATGCTTGCTGTATCCCGATCTTTCCGGTCAGCACGCTGAAAAATGCCAATCAGGACATCATAAATTTTTTCAGCTTTTTCCACGGCAATTTCGTGCGTAGGAATGGGATATTGTTCCGGGTGTGTAAGCCAGAGATACTGAATGGCGACACAAATTACCCCGCCCGCATTAATAACGTAATCCGGTGCGTAAAGGATATCCCGTTGCCGAAGGACATCAGCATGCCGCGTTTCAGCCAGTACATTGTTGGCGCAGCCGGCTACGATTTTGGTGTTTAGTTCATGCACAGTCTGGTCATTGATTCCCGCACCTTTCGCGCAGGGGGCATAGACATCGGACTCTTCTTTCATAATATCGGCAGACAGCACCATTTTGGCGTTATATTGCGTTGCTATTTCGGCCAGACGGGCTTGCATTTTCTCATTCCTGTCCCAGTCCGATATAATTAGATCTGCGCCTTCTTGATGCAGGAGGCGGCATAGTTCAGAGCCGACAGAGCCGCAAGCGCCTTTGATGGCAACCTTGACGCCCTTGAGAGTGTCGCGCCCCATTTTATGATGTACGGCGGCCTTGATTCCCATGAGGGTTCCATAGGCCGTATAAGGTGAAGGATTCGCGCTGGGCAAGGTTGATGTGTCAAAATCTTCCGGGAATTTCTCTGCTGCAATTTTTTTCAGAGCAATGCCGGAAACATGCTTTGTTTCTTTCCAGACAATCTCCATATCGGATTCCGAGGTATTCATGTCTTCTGCTGTGACATAAAGGCCATCAAGGCTGTCCACAGCACGACCCAGAGCCTGCATCATATCGGGTGTCGGTTTTTCATGTTCCGGCGTACCGACAATAACGGCCTTGCCGCCACCCAGATCAAGGTCGGCCATGGCGTTTTTGTATGTCATGCCTTTGGAGAGGCGCAAAACATCTGTGAGGGCATCCTGGTCGGATTTGTAGTCCGTCCGGTAGCGGCATCCGCCGAGAGCCGGGCCGCGGCTGGTGTTATGAATGGCAATAAAGGCTTTGAATCCGATTTCCGGATCTACGGCACAGATAATTTTTTCGTGCTCGTCATATTCGATGTTGTTTTTGAATTGTGTATGTTGTCCTTCACCGGCCAGTGCGGCTGTAATGTCCTGAATGGTCAGAGTCATAGTCATGCCTCCATCTGTTTGTTTGCGGTTACTTTTGTAACCTGATATTTACTAGGTAATCAGAAAGTAATCCCTGCGTTATATTGCAGTGCAAAAATACTCCTTCTGGTTTTTCTAATAATTCTTTCCCTATTTATAATGTATTTTCTACATAAATAAACAGTTTTATATCAGAAGAAGGACATATAATATACGGCAATGCAAAAAGAGACGCTAAAAACTCAGGATTGGTTTGTCGGACGGGAGGGTGATCGGGCTACTTTTCTGCGCCGTATCGGTTGGGCAGATTCGACGCTGGAAAAGGTCGGAGAAGATTGTTCTTTTCGGCGCTATTTTCGTTTGCGCCGCCATAATGGTGAGACGGTGATCCTGATGGAAGCTGTTCCAGATGGTAGTGCCATTGCGACACCGGGGCATAACCTTCTTGATTTTGTGAGGCTCAGTGCTTATCTGCGTGCCCTTGGCCTGAGTGCACCCGCTGTTTATGAGGTGGATGAGGCAAGCGGTTATTTGTTACTGGAAGATTTTGGTGATTTGCCCTTCAGGCAGGCCTTAACAAATGGCGTGGATCAGGGGCAATTATATGCGCTGGCTACGGATGTATTGCGCTATATGGGTCGCCATGCTTGCGAGTCTGATATTGATCTACCGGATTATTATGCCAGCCATATTCACGAAGGCCGCCGCCGGGTTGTAGACTGGACTGTGCCGCTTATGCGCCGGGCAAGGAATCCTGATGGACTGGTTGAAGACTATTTATCGGTCTGGGATGGTATTGAAGCAGGTTTGCCGTCCGTTCCCAAAGGTTTTCTGCATATTGACTATCATGTTGAAAACTTGATGTGGATACCGGAAAGGCAGGATATGCATCGTTGCGGTATTCTCGATTTTCAGGGCGCTATGGTGGGACCGCTGCCTTATGATTTGGCCAATCTTCTGGAAGATGCCCGCGTAGATGTGCCTCTGGATTTGCGTGTTGAGATGCTGGCGCGTTTTTGTGAAGGCATGAATGCCGAAGAAAAAGAGGTTTTTGAGAACTGGTACCGTGTTTTGGCAACGCAGTTTCATTGCCGCGTGATGGGGCAGTTTATTCGTTTGGCTGTGAAGGATAACAAGACAGGCTATTTGCAATATTTGCCGCGGTTATCTTCTTATCTGGAGGCAGGCTTGCAGCACCCCGTTCTGAGTCCTTTGAAAGCGTGGTTTTCCGAAAACGCTATTGCTTTTGATGGTTTTCACGTTACAAATCTTAACAACGAGGTGCAGGCGTTTATTCGTTCGGATGCTTTTTAGAGAATGCCGCTAACTAAACAAGGGAGAGTGAAACATGTCTATTGTCGCCAACCGTTTGAAAAAAATTAAACCGTCCCCCACTTTGGCTGTGACAGATAAAGCCCGCGAACTGAGGGAACAGGGTGTGGATGTGATTGGTCTGGGGGCCGGGGAGCCTGATTTTGATACACCGGAGCATATCAGGGAAGCCGGCAAGCGAGCTATTGATGAAGGAAAGACAAGATACACAGCCGTTGACGGCACAGTGGAATTAAAAGACGCTATTATTGCGAAGTTCCAGAGAAATAACCGCCTGACATATGAACGTGACCAGATCATGGCGAGCACGGGCGGGAAGCAGGTTCTTTATAATGCCCTGATGGCGAGTGTAAATCCGGGGGATGAGGTTATTATTCCTGCGCCGTACTGGGTGTCCTATCCTGACATGACCTTGTTGGCAGAAGGGACGCCGGTCGTCGTTGATTGTAAGGAAAGTAATGGTTTTAAGTTGCAGCCTGCAGATCTGGAAGCCGCCATTACGCCCAAGACAAAATGGATCATTATGAATTCCCCTTCGAATCCGACAGGGGCGGCTTACACGCATGCAGAGATGAAAGCCCTGACCGATGTTCTTATGAAGCACCCCCATGTTTGGGTATTGAGTGACGACATATATGAAGAGATTGTCTATGACGGTTTTAAATTCGTGACGGCGGCTCAGGTGGAGCCGGGCCTGTATGACCGTACATTGACGATGAATGGTGTGTCCAAGGGGTATGCCATGACGGGATGGCGGATTGGCTATGCCGGTGGGCCGGTGGATCTCATCAAGGCGATGAAAAAAATTCAGGGTCAGAGTACCTCAAACCCGTCCTCCATTTCTCAGGCTGCTGCTGTGGAGGCTTTAAACGGTGATCAGTCTTTTCTGGAGGACTGGAATAACACTTTTAAAACCCGCCGTGATTTGATTATGGACTTTTTG
This sequence comes from Alphaproteobacteria bacterium, assembly GCA_021776075.1. GTDB lineage: Bacteria > Pseudomonadota > Alphaproteobacteria > Micavibrionales > Micavibrionaceae > JAJFGQ01. The sequence continues at coordinate 6,814 of JAJFGQ010000065.1, forward strand.
AATGCCGCAGAAGGTATTTCCTGTGCCAAACCGGAAGGGGCTTTCTATGTTTACCCTTCTTGTGCAGGCGTAATGGGAAAAGAGACACCGGACGGAAAAATAATCAATTCCGATGAGGATTTTGTAACCTATTTGTTAGAATCCGAAGGCGTGGCTTGTGTGCATGGTGAGGCTTTTGGTATGTCGCCCTATTTCCGAATTTCCTACGCGACCTCTGATGAGAATCTGAAAAAGGCCGGGAAACGTATCCAGAAAGCTTGCGCTGCTTTAAAACCAAGGGCCGCTGTAGCCTGAGAATGTTTCGTTATCAGGGTGCGGGACCGTCTGTTCCGGTATGTGGGCCCTTTGGCTCATCTTTCCGGTCGTTGTCGAGATTGTCTTCATCCTCGTCATTATCATTATCGGCTTTTCTGGAGAAGAGCGCCGATAAGGTTTCCCTGATCGTGCGGTGTGGAAATACTTTTCGGAAGATGCTGGGTATTTTTTTGCCGATACCGCTTTCAAGAGGATGAGCTTCCGTTTTTACACCGATTTTTTTGGTCACGCGTTCGTATTTTTCTTCACTAATCTGATCCAGATTATACAGATTTTCAACAAGCATTTGGGATAGGTTCCTGATGGCCTCATCGTCCTTCACCAGAAGCGCCCGTGCTCTTTTTAAAATTTTCCGAACATTATCCTGACTTGCATCCAGAGGTGATTTTGCCGGGAATTCTTTCGTTTCATCATGGGTGCGTGGCGATAGGCGTGGTGATATTTCGATTATATTGTCCCGGCCCAGTAAGCGGCGAAGGGTGGTATGGGCCTGACTCATCGTATAGCCTTCTAGTTCTGCGAGTTCTTTGCCTTTTAAAAGATTGCCGGCCACGCCATATTTCACATAGTAGTCACGCAGGCCGTTATTGTCCTGATCGTCGTTATTATTCTGTTCTTTCGTCAGGTATTTGCCGGTGCCCAGAATAACCAGTTTGACATCAACGTCATCCGGTTTACGGGCAACGATATCCTGAACGCAGTGCAGGGGGGTGTGGACGGTTGCTTTGTCGCTACATACGATACCATCCTCTGTTGTATGAGGAGGGTAGGCAAAAGGGTTGGCTGTGCTGGCCAGAACGATATCCCAAAGCTTGTGATTGCCCTCTGATATTCTGTCTGTTTCAGAGTGTTCCTGACTAAAGAAGTCATTTTTCCGGTAGGAAAATGTTTTAACGGCATTTCTATTGGGTTCAAATGTAGAAATATAAGTTGAGCGTAAGCTGTCACCGACTCGTGCGTCACCGAAAAGATCCTGAAAAACCTTTTTGGGTATAGCGGGGTCATACATGTAATCTTTGGCCCAGTATTTTTTGACAGCATTCATGCTACCCAAAACACTTTTTTTGAAGATAGAGCTGAGGCTTCCCGTCGATGTTCTGACGTAAACCAGTTCACTGATAGGGCCGATACATTTGTCTAGTTCCGGGTGGGCTGTTGTTATTTTTTCACAGATTTTGAGAACTTTCTTCTGTGTTCCTTTTGTTAACCAGCGTTGTGTCGCAAGTTTTTGTATTTTTTCTAGGTCGGGTTTTAGGTCAGTGTTTACTTTCTTGCTCAGTTCATCGCACAGAGCGTTTATTTCATCCAGAGCCAGTGTATCAATTTTAAGCGGATCAATGTGGTCTTCCATCGTATTAATGACATTGGCCGTAATCATTTTTTGGCGGCGACCCGGTGTTGGTGGAAAAAAGCGCGGTCCATGTGTGCAGAATAATTCAACCATGTCCTGAGCATTTAATTTCGGCTTTTGCGGATTCTCAGGGTCACGGATATTCATACCGGCGACAAGGATGCTGCCTGTGGAAACAGCATCAGTAACCTGAAAAAGTTCAATAGCCGGTGTTTCCGTTAGTTCTTCCAGCCGGGCCAGAACAACGCCGGGTATAATGCCCAGCATAGCACCGCCGGGTATATACAAAATAAAGATAGTTTTCTTCTTATTGTTATTGGCCGCTTTTGTCATGTTGCTGCCTATTCCCTGTTATGTACTCTTTTTATCACCAAGCTGTCTACGCAACTCGTATGAGGTGAGGCTAGAGCAAAAAAGAAAGGATGTCCATGGGGGCGGGGTGTTCTAATCGCTCTTTTTTCCTGAAAGGAAGCGGAGATATTTTTTTGCATTTTTCTTAAGGTTGTTTTGCCGCTTACCCTCTGTTTTCCGGTCACGATTATTGACAAGGATATGGCATATTTCCTCGAATTTCCCCCGGTTTTCCTCCATGAGAGATTCTGCAAAATAACGTAGGCGTTTAAGGTTTTCAGGGCTGGCATCGTCTATTTGTGTGCTGGCGGATTCCGGGTCGTCTTCCTGCGTAATCATGGATTTATTAAAGATATAAAGATTATCTCCCATTTCTTCGGCAAAGGAATCCATCAGGGCCGATTCTGATGCGTGGAAGAAAATATTGATGAGCGGAAGGTCGTTAACGGGGTCTACAACACCCAGCGAACCATAGCTGTTCCAGTCCTCTTTTGTAACGGAACGATTGGTGTAGCCGGTTCCCAGTATAAGCATGGTCAGTTCGTGATCTTGCGGTACGTGGCGCCGGATCGCACCGAGATAACTAATGCAGGGATTGTCAAAAATAACGCCGTCAATGCCGGTAAAAAGCTGCTCACCGCGTGCGTCAGGGTAAGTCGCCTTGAAATGATGACATGGGAAATAGGTCGGGGCAGCGCAACTGGCCATGACAGCATCATAAAGGGTTACATCGGGGGTGCGGTTTATTGTGCCTGCCGGTTCGCCGGTCTTTATATTTTTTAACCAGACGGCATGACCGCCCTTATCCATAAAATTGTTTTTGGTGTGAGCCGGAGAATTGTCACTCTCCCCTTCTTCCTTTACAACATCAAGTTGTTCACCGTCTATATTATATGTAGGAATAATAAGACTGCTGAGCGAGTCAGATAGTCTGGCGTCACCAAACAAGGCTTTGAGGGCCTTTCCCAGATGGGCTGGGTCATAATGGCCGTGGCGGAAAATGGCATTCAGTTTTTTGAAATTGAGCGTTCTGTTATTGAAGTCATGGATGATTCCACGAAATTCCCGAAAGTCATCTTGCGGGAAGATATTGATTCCCTCGCGTTCATAAAATTTGACCAGATGACGGGCTTTGTACAAAGGGCGGTAGGGATGGTCAGGGTGGCGGCGGGTTATAGCAGCATTCAGAATGGATCCCGTTGATGGGCCGGTGAAAACATCAACCATATCGGCCATGCGTAAACCGGTGTTTTCTTCCAGCCGGGACATGATGTGAGCCGGCACAAGCCCCCGCATACCTCCGCCGTAATTGAAAAGAGCGATGGTCTTTTTATTGTCTGTGCTCATGGCCTACCTTGGTAAGAAGCGCTTGTTATTATTTAATAATTATACAGTAAGGCGAGGCTTTTGTCAGCTTGCAGCGCAGTAGAAAAATGAAAGGACAAAAAAAACCGGGTCACGAAGACCCGGCGAGTTGAACAGGGAGGTTTCACGTCTGGGAGACGTGGGATCCAAAGGACCCCGTCAGCGCCTCAGCGCCGAGTGGGGTCTTTATATACCTATTCGGATTCTCGTGGCTACATGTTTTTTCACAAGGCAGGTCTGCAAATTATGCATATCTGCTAGTATTGCATTATGGCAATAGATAAAAGTTGAATCTTTGGATTTTTTAAAGCGTTGCTTTGTTTTTTCAGGATAGGCTCTGGAATCCCTAGAAACTCGTTTTTTCAATGTGTTTCAAAAGAAAATCACGGAAGATAGCGATTCTTTGGGAGTGGCGTCGTTCCTCCGGATAAACGAAATACATATCGACACCATCCGGTTGGGCCTGAGGCAGAACCATTTGTATGTTTTTATTATCCTCCGCCAGATAATCCGGGAGTGTTGCCAGCCCTGTGCCGCCTTCTACAGCGCGGTGTATAGCATACATAGAGTTCATCATGAGCAGGTTATAATTGTCTTCCGGGTCAAGCCCCGCCAGGCGGAACAGCCAGTTCGGATCAGAGAAGGGAACCGGGACATTTTCCGGGTAGGCAATCAGGGTATGATTCTTCAGATCCTTGATGTCTTCGGGCATGCCGTGTTTTTCCAAATAGGCCTTGGAGCCGTAGATATGAAAATTGATGGTCGTAAGCTGGCGTTGTATGAGATCCGGGTGTTCCGGCTTATAAAGCCGTATGGCAGCATCGGCTTCACGCATACCCAGATTCAGGATTCTGTCATCTAGCAATAATGTGAGCTGCACATCCGGGTGTTTTTCGCGTAAGTCATTGAGCCGGGGAGCAAGCCATGTGGAGCCGATGAATTCGGTTGTCGTGATGCGTAAGGGGCCTTCCGGCAATTGTTTGGAATCAAGGAGTCGCCCTTCAATCATGGACATTTTTCCGAAAATATCCCGGGCGGCCTTTTGCAGTAATTCGCCTTGTTCTGTCAGGAGAAGACCGCGCGCATGGCGGTGGAACAGGCTGATGCCCAGACTTTCCTCCAGCGTGCTGATCTGGCGGGAAATCGCAGACTGGCTGAGGTTGAGCGTTTCCCCGGCATGGGTAAAACTACCAGCCTCTGCCACAGCGTGAAATATGCGTAATTTGTCCCAGTCCATGAACTGTTTTACCGCGAAGCCGGGAAGATGCGAAGAAGTTTTTTACTCCGCAGCTTTTATGCTCGCCTCCGATTCATGTGCGGCCAGAAATTTATCGCATTCAAGGGCGGCCATGCAGCCCATACCGGCGGCTGTGACGGCCTGGCGATATATTTTATCCTTCACATCACCCGCGGCGAACACGCCGGGTACGGAGGTGGCGGTTGAATCGGGAGCGGTAAGGATATAACCCTGTTCGTCCATATCGAGTTTGCCGGCGAATATTTTTGTAGCCGGGTCATGACCGATGGCAACAAAAACCCCGTCAACATCAATTGTTGAGGCTTCACCGGTTTTGAGGTTTTTCAGGCGTGCGCCGGTAACACCGGGGGCATCCCCTTCACCTTGTGCGACGCCCAGCACTTCTTCCACGGCGCTATCCCAGATGACATCAATTTTTTCATTTTTAAACAGGCGTTCCTGCATGATTTTCTCTGCCCGTAATTCATCGCGGCGGTGAATCAGAGTGACTTTTTTACAGAAATTGGTCAGGAACAGGGCTTCTTCGACAGCCGAATTTCCACCGCCGATGATGGCTACCTTTTTATCCTTGAAGAAAAACCCGTCGCAAGTGGCACAGGCAGAGACACCCATCCCCATGAATTTTTTCTCTGATTCAAGGCCAAGCCAGCGCGCTGTGGCCCCTGTGGCGATGACGATGGTATCGGCGGTATATGTTGTGCCCGAATCAGTTGTTGCTTTGAAGGGGCGGGAAGAAAAATCAACGTCGCTGACCATGTCAAAGACGGTCTTTGTGCCGACATGTTCGGCCTGTGCCTTCATTTGTTCCATAAGCCATGGGCCCTGCACCATTTCCGCAAAGCCGGGATAATTTTCAACATCCGTGGTAATGGTTAATTGTCCGCCGGGTTGCATGCCTTCGATCAGGATGGGTTCCAGATTGGCACGGGCGGCGTAGATGGCGGCTGTATAGCCTGCGGGACCGGAGCCGATAATTAAAACTTTTGTGTGGGTTGTTGCGGTCATGTTTTCATCCTTTCAAGAGCATAAGATAGTCTTAATGCGCGGCTTGTCACGGGTAAAGCTTAAAAATTCAGATGTTTCATGTCTTGTGTTTTAGAAGTATGCGTATTTTTGCTTTGAGAGGGGAAAAGAGTACCGTGACTTTCATAGTCGGCACGAAGTTTTGCCATTCCAGGAAATTGTTTTTCTACTAACGTTTGTAATTGTTGCAAGTTATCAGCGGTTTCAGACAGTTTCCATGTCTCTTTACCGGCGTGTAAAAAATAACGTGCATAATCTTCTATTATCGCGGCTTGTTGTTCGGTGGCGTAGTTAGTGAATTTATATTTTTCAATATCAATGGGGTATGCGTATTTATCCGGCTTGTTTTCAAAAGAACGATTTGTGTATCGTCCCTTTGTTTGGTTTTGCCAGACATGTGTTGATTCGTGAATAAACGTACCAAATTTTCCCGAGTTCTCTTCTGTGCTGTAGTCATCAGAATGATTCTTTTCTCCCCAAAAATACGCATTTTGACGGCCCCGTGCCGAGCCTACTTTTTTAGCGCAGTCTCTTTTGTTCAGATATAGGTTGATGATGGATGTATTTATTTGCCCGCCAAAAATATTTTTAAGCAGTGTTCTTTCGTTTTGCGTTAACGCTCTTCTGTATTTTTTTTCCAGCGTCGTGCGTGTTTTTTTAGCTTCGGGGAACTCATGCTCAATGACTCTGGCCAGCAAATCATCATTATCGCAGTTATCCCACCCTGTGTTATTTTTCAGATACAGGGTGCCACGGTCTGGATGCAGGAATCTTCTGGCATAGTCTTCTAATAATTTTGATTGTCCCTGTGTCGTATAATCTGTGAATTGGCTTGTTCCTTTCAGTGTTTCCGGGTAATCCAAGGCTCCTTGTTTATTAAAAAAAGGATAATCAGGTAGCTGGCTTATGCGCATCATTTCATAGATAAATGTACCATATAGTTCTGAATCTGTTTCTTTACTGTAATCTCTGGAGAAATATTGCGCGCCATACACCATGATAACGGGAGGGTCGGATTCCTGTACTTCACTGATATATGTCTTTTGCGCTTTGTTGTGGAAGACTATTTGAATATCCGGTAGAGCAAGTTTTTTGCCAAAGATTGTGTGAACAAGGGCTGTTTCTTCCGCTGTCAGGGTTCGTTTATGAAATGTTACAAGGGGCGGCTTAAACTTTGAGGATTTTTTTTGCGCAGATGTTTGTTGTTCTTTGACAGACTCAATCTGGTTGTCATTCAAGTTTGCGGGAGTAAAGAGATGATACGCGATTAATCCCGCCGCTATAGCGAATTTGATTTTCATATTTGTTCTCGCCTTTTTTGTTATTATTATAGAGGGGTGAGTTTTATGTCAATATAAAATCATTTGTGTTAAAGACTTCGTTTTTTTATTTCTTCTGCAACCAAGGCGGCATCATTTAAGGGCTCGTAGTCATACGGCTCCAGTTTTCCTTCAAATAAGCGGATAAGGCCTTTATCCAGAAGACCTTGCCGAAAACGTGTGAAGCGGTCTGTTCCGCCTTCCAGAGGAACAACGTAGACAGGCTTACCGGTCGTGGCGGACTCCGAAACCATAGAGGTGCTGTCTTCTGTTACGATGATGTAATCAGCCCAGCCCAGAAACCCGAAATAGGGGTTTTCGCCTGTACCATCCCAGATATAGGCTGTTGTATCTTTTAGACCCTCTTCCAAAATGGTTTTGTTGTCTGTGCCTGTGCGGCGGGACGTTGTGATCATGAGGCCATAATTATGGGATAATTCTTTTAAATCACGCGCCAGTGTATGCATGGTCTCTGTTGTCAGTTTGTGGGCTTTGCTGTTGCCACCAATCAGGACGGCAACGCGCGGGGCAGGAAGGGGACCCAGAAGCGTTTCAAAGTCCTGTCTTGCCTGTTCCAGCCGCGGCTGCGTAATCCGGTTCGGTGTGGCCTGTGTCACAAGGACGTTGTCACCGCGCGTGGGGTCGTGTTCCGGGACGGCAACGAGATCAAAATATTTCGGATTGATGCGTGGGTCTTGAATCTGAACGGTATAGGTTTTATTGGGGCTGTGTCTTTTTATGAAACGGCTGGCGGCAATGCTTTTGCGGCCGGAGGCTAGAATAATATCCGGCCATGGCGGGGCAAGAGAATCACCTGTGAAGCTCCATGATTGTTCAAATGCCAGATAGGGAGAGAGGGTTTTCCAAGGTTGTCTGAGTTGGATTCGTTTTATAACGGGTTTAAGATTCAGGGCTTCGGCCACACCAATACACTGGTTTTCTGTACCAATTAAGCCATCTTCCACGATAATCCAGCATATAGTCATATTTCGAAATTCTCTAAATTATGGTCGTTACTGTGAAAAAGACTTGCGTAATGCTTTGCGCAACTTTATATCAAGAACATGTAATCATAGATAACAAATTTACAAATTTTTTTATTATGCGCCGTGTGAAACTCGACAAAATTGATCGTAAAATTTTAAAGAATCTCCAGGATAAGGGCCGCATTACGAATGTGGAACTGGCGAGACTGGCCGGTATTTCTGCGCCGCCTTGTTTACGCCGTGTCCGGGCTTTGGAAGAGGCGGGATATATCAAGGGGTATCATGCGGAGATTGACCCTTCTGTTTTCGGTTTTGGTGTTGCTGTTTTTGCGCAGGTTAAGCTTGTTAGCCAGGCAGAGACAGACCTGAAACAGTTTGAGAGCATGATTGAGACATGGTCTATGGTGCGGCAGTGCCACATGCTGGCCGGGGAGACGGATTTCCTGCTGAAAATTGTTGCGAAAGACTGGGACGACTACCAGAATTTTTTAACTCATGAGTTAACGGCAGCGCCGAACGTCACTTCAGTAAAATCTTCGTTGGCGATTCGATCGTCAAAGGAAGAGCCGGGCGTCCCGATTGAGGTTTAACCTTCTGCCCTATAGCTGATTTCAAGAATTTCATAGGATCTAGGCCCTTGCGGCGTTTTAACCTCAACACTGTCGCCGATGGTTTTGCCAATCAGGGCACGAGAGATAGGAGCATTGATTGCAATTTTCCCTATATCGGCGTTGGATTCATATTGGCCGACAATCTGGTATGACACTTCGACATCTGTTGTTTCGTCGACAATAAGCACTTTGGCGCCAAATTTTACGGTGTCACCATCCAGCGTTGTCGGGTCGATAATCTGGGCTGCTGAAATAACGCCATCCAGTTCCTTGATTCGGCCTTCAATAAAGCTTTGTTGTTCACGGGCCGCGTGATACTCCGCATTTTCTTTTAGGTCGCCGTGTTCCCGCGCAACGGCAATCGCTTCAATAACGGTCGGGCGTTCTACTGCCTTTAATTTTTTCAACTCTGTTTCCAGAGCTTCAAAACCCTCTTTTGTCATGGGGACTTTATCCATGGCTACCTTATTCCTTTTAAAAATAACTGTGTCCGAAGATCGGATTATGCGGGAAATATAGTGCGCTGATTATGGTACGTCAACTCTATAGCCATTTTCTTTAGGCGGCAGTGAGATTCTCGACGGTTGATTCGTCCTTATTAAAGTAATCCTGCAAGGGTGTTACATCCATTTCCTGTGCCTTCATGGAGCGGATCGCCTGAACACCGGCACGGGCGGCGGAGAGCAGGGTGTAATAAGGAATATTATAGGACAGAGCCATCCGTCGGATGGAAAAGGCATCGGCTACGGATTGCGGGCCTTTGGTTGTATTGATGATAAAGTCGATTTCTCCGTTAATAACGGAATCGACAATATTGGGTTGTCCTTCCATGACTTTGCTAATACGCGTAACATCCAGCCCTGCTTTTGTCAGAGATGAGCTTGTGCCGCGGGTTGCAACAAGTCTAAAGCCCATATCAGATAAGTCTTTTGCAAGGGGGATCAGGTCTTCTTTATCTTTATCTCTGACGGATAGAAAAACTGTACCACTGGTCGGCAGCATATTTCCGGCGGCCAGTTGTGACTTGGCAAAGGCCTGTGCGACATCTTTATCGATTCCCATGACTTCGCCTGTCGATTTCATTTCCGGGCCCAGAATGGGATCAACGCCGTGAAAGCGGTTAAAGGGAAAAACAGGGGCTTTGACGGCGGTGTGATCTGGATTTATGCCGTGCAGAAGATTTTCCGCGCGCAGGGTGGCCAGCGTGTCCCCGATCATGATACGGGCAGCCAGTTTGGCAACGGGAGTTCCTGTGGCTTTGGCAACGAACGGTACGGTACGGGACGCACGAGGATTGACTTCGATAATATAGATATCGAATTCACCTGTGTTCCTGTTTTTTTTGAGACCGTATTGAACATTCATAAGGCCTTTAACTTTCAGCGCTTTGGCCAGTTTGACGGTCTGCTTTTCCAGTTCTTTTACGGTTTTATAGGGCAAAGAATGTGGCGGCAGGACACAGGCTGAGTCGCCGGAATGGACGCCAGCTTCTTCAATATGTTCCATGATGGCTGCAACATAAACATCTTTGCCATCGCACAGGGCATCAACATCAATTTCAATGGCGCCCCGCAAATAACGGTCCAGAAGGACAGGTGTGTCACCGGAGGCATGGACAGCGGTGCCTATGTAGTGTTTTAGATCCTCCATTGTATGGACGATTTCCATGGCCTGCCCGCCCAACACGTAGGAGGGGCGTATTACAAGTGGGAAACCGATGTCCTGTGCAATATTGACAGCTTCTTCTGCGGAGGAGGCCAGACCGTTTAAAGGCTGGTGTAGTTTCAGATCATGCAGGAGTTTCTGGAAACGTTTGCGGTCTTCGGCGAGGTCAATGGCGTCCGGGTCAGTCCCAAGGATAGGGATACCGGCGGATTGAAGCGTTTTCGATAGCCGCAGAGGTGTTTGTCCCCCTAATTGAACGATAACACCAACAAGCTCACCGTTTTCTGCTTCTGCTTTTGCGAGTTCAAGAACATCTTCTTCTGTTAGGGGTTCAAAATACAGCCGATCAGATGTGTCATAGTCTGTGGATACGGTTTCAGGGTTGCAGTTCACCATGATCGTCTCAAACCCGGCTTCTTTCAAAGCATAGGCGGCATGGACGCAACAATAATCAAATTCAATGCCCTGTCCGATACGATTCGGGCCGCCGCCAAGAATAATAACTTTCTTCCTTCCGGAAGGTTCACATTCGTTTCCTGAAGGGGAGGGAGGTTCATAGGTTGAATACATGTAAGGCGTTAGCGAGGGGATTTCAGCGGCACAGCTGTCAATGCGTTTGTAAACCGGCCGTATATTGTGTTTATGGCGGGCTTTACGGATGCTTTGTTCTTTAACCTGAACGATCTCTCCCAGTCGAATGTCGGAAAAACCAAGTTGTTTTAAATCAAGCCATCCTTTGGGTGTTACGGGCAGCCCGTATTGCTGGATTTTTCTTTCTGTGTCGACGATATGTTTAATGCGATCCAGGAACCAGCGATCAAATTTGCAGGCATTTTGTACATCATCTACAGACATGCCATAGCGAAAGGCCTGTGCTACATAAAGAATACGCTGGGGTGTGGGCTTTGACAGTGCGGCGCGTATCTGGTCCGGGTGCGGTTTGTTACCGTTTTTAACACCGGCAATGGGTATAGGGTCAAACCCGGCTATCCCCTTTTCCAGTGAACGCAGGGCCTTTTGGATGGATTCTTCAAAGGAACGGCCTATGGCCATGACCTCTCCAACAGATTTCATAGAGGTTGTCAGGGTGTTATCGCTGCCTTTGAATTTTTCGAAAGCAAAGCGCGGGATTTTTGTAACAACATAGTCAATGGTTGGTTCAAACGAGGCCGGAATACGGCCTCCGGTGATATCATTGTCCAGTTCGTCCAGTGTGTAGCCGATCGCCAGTTTTGTGGCCACTTTTGCAATAGGAAAGCCTGTGGCCTTTGAAGCCAGCGCTGAGGAGCGGGAGACGCGGGGGTTCATCTCAATAACGATCATGCGCCCGGTTTCCGGGTGTAAAGCAAATTGCACGTTCGATCCGCCGGTTTCGACACCGATACCGCGTAATACGGCAAGCGAGGCATTGCGCATAATTTGATATTCTTTGTCCGTCAGGGTCAGGGCCGGGGCAACGGTAATGGAATCACCGGTATGGACGCCCATCGGGTCTATATTCTCAATAGAGCAGATGATAATGCAGTTATCGTTTTTATCCCGCACTACTTCCATTTCAAATTCTTTCCAGCCTAAAAGCGATTCTTCGACCAGAACTTCGTGAACGGGAGAGGCATCAAGGCCTTCGCGTATAATACGCTTAAAGTCATCCCGGTTATAAGCAATGCCGCCGCCTGTTCCGGCGAGTGTAAAAGAGGGGCGAATGATGGCCGGCAGGCCGATATGCTCCAGAGCGTTGAGGGCATCATCGTAATCTTTGACAAGATGGCTTTTGGGGCTTTCAAGGCCAATGTCATCCATGCATTGGCGGAATTTTTGTCGGTCTTCCGCTTTCATAATAACATCAGCCCGTGCTCCGATGAGGTCAATATTCAGACGATCGAGCGTTCCGTCTTCTGCAAGAGCCAGAGCGGTGTTCAGAGCTGTTTGTCCGCCCATGGTTGGCAACAGTGCGTCCGGTCGCTCCTTCTCCAGAATTTTAGCAACGATAGAAGGTGTGATGGGCTCGATATAGGTTGCATCGGCCATATCCGGGTCGGTCATGATAGTTGCCGGATTGGAGTTAATCAGAACGACCCGGTACCCTTCTTCTTTCAGGGCTTTACAGGCTTGCACGCCGGAATAATCAAATTCGCAGGCCTGCCCGATAACAATGGGGCCGGCTCCGATAATGGCGATTGATTTTATGTCTGTTCTTTTTGGCATAATTCTCAGTGTCTATCGTAAAGATACTGAAGGGTATTATCTATGTGTTTCAGCACGAAACTACAAACTATTTATCTGTTGTTGTTGACCCTGTTGTGGATCAGTCAGGTTTTCAAAGCTACTTTTAGCCGTATTGTAGCCGTAAATCGCAGCGTTTTTCATGTCAAATAGCCAGCCGTTCAGAGTAATATCGCCCTTGTCAAAAGCGTCTTTGACAGTCGGATATGTCATCAGATTTTTAAGTCCCATGATAACGGCCTGTTTTTCTGTTTCTTCGCAGAGAGCTTGTTTGTTCTGAATTCCGACAATTGTTTTAGCGTAATCAAAGGCATGTTGTGCTGAGCTCATCCATCCGGCTATATCTTTGTCATTCGTGTTGTTGACCAAAGCTTCAATGCCGCCGCACTGCGTGTGCCCCAGAATAATGAGGTGCTTTATTTTTTTATGTTTTATGGCGTAGCTCAGGGAAGCTGCAAAATCGTTTCCTTCTTCATAGGGCGGAACCAAAGCCCCCATGACCCGGTCGCCGAATAGTTCGCCAGGGTCTGTATTAAAGACAGTGGCCGCTCCGCTCCGTGGGTCTATGCAGTGAATGACAAAAAAATCAGGATGCGTACCGTTTTTGAGCAGTTGCTGCATCCAGTCCGAGTCTTCGTAGTATTTTTTGCGGAATGTTTTAAAACCTTCCAGAAGCCGCTTTCGTTCTGGCATATTCTTTTTCTTTCTTTATTTGGCTATATTTTGGACAAAACGATCGAATAAATAATGGCTATCCTGTGGACCGGGAGAGGCTTCCGGATGGTATTGAACAGAGAAAACAGGTCTATTTTTCAATCTTATGCCTTCATTTGATCCGTCAAACAGACTGATATGGGTAACTTCCACATCCTCAGGTAAAGATTCAGGAATAATCTGGAAACCATGGTTTTGGCTTGTTATTTCAACTTTTCCTGTTTCAATATCTTTGACAGGGTGGTTGGCGCCCCGGTGGCCGAGAGTCATTTTTTCCGTCTTTCCCCCTAAAGCCAGCGTTAAAATCTGGTGCCCCAGGCAAATACCAAAAATGGGTTTGTCGCTTTCTAGTAATTTCTGGACGGTGGGAACGGCGTATTGACCGGTAGCAGCGGGATCGCCGGGGCCGTTGGAGAGGAAGATGCCGTCCGGTTTCAGGGCTAGAATTTCCTGAGCCGTTGTATGGGCGGGTACGACGGTGACTTTACAGCCCGCGCCGGCAAGACAACGCAGGATGTTATGTTTTGCACCGAAATCCAGTGCTACGACATGGTGTTTGGCATTGTCTTGGCTGCTGTGGCCTTCTGTGATGGTCCATTCTGTTTCCCGCCATTCGTAAGCTTTTTTGCAGGTCACGTCTTTGGCCATGTCCATGCCTTCCAGCCCCGGCCATGACCTCGCTTTTTTGTGCAGGGTATCGAGGTCAAACTTTCCCTCTGTATTGTGGCAGATCACAGCATTCTGAGCGCCCTGATCGCGTATGTGACGGGTAAGGGCGCGTGTGTCTACGCCGCAAATGCCCGTGAGGTTTGTTTCCTTCAGCCAATCATTCAAATGCTGACTAGCGCGCCAGCTGGAGGGTTCCGTTATATTTTCCCGTAGGATCAGGCCGCGGGCGAAAGGTTTTTCTGCTTCCATGTCCTCTCTGTTTATGCCGGTATTCCCAATATGGGGGAAGGTGAATGTGATAATCTGTCCGGCATAGCTGGGATCAGTTAAAATTTCCTGATAGCCGGTCATGGCTGTATTAAAACAGAGCTCGCCGACTGTTTCTTGTTCAGCGCCGATACCAGAGCCCCATAAAACTGTGCTGTCAGCCATGACAATAACGGCTGTTGCATTTTCTGGTCGCTTTATATTAGAAAGGCTGCTCATTTAGGATATACTCACTATCAGAACTCACAGAAGGTAACAAGATGGATAAGCGTACAGAATTAAATAATGCCCTGAAAACAGCTATGAAGGAAAGGGATCAGGTAACTCTTTCTACGATCAGGCTGATTCTGGCCTCCCTGAAAGACCGTGATATTGCGGCGCGGGGGCAGGGGCAAGCTGATGGTGTTGGAGATAGCGACATCCTCTCTTTGATGCAATCCATGATTAAGCAACGGCAGGAATCAAGTAAAACCTATCGTGACGCCAGTCGGGTTGATCTGGCAGAGAGGGAAGAGGCTGAGGTTGAGGTTGTCAGACGTTTTATGCCGCAGCAGATGGGTGAAAATGAGATGGAACAAACTGTGGACGGACTGATTGCGGAGCTTGGTGTTTCTGATATCAAAGAAATGGGAAAAGTGATGTCTGCGCTTAAATCCCGTTATGCCGGGCAGCTTGATATGTCCAAAGCCAGCAATGCTGTGAAAGAGCGTTTGGCCTCCTGAAATGACAGAGAACTCCCCCATGAAAAAAGACTGGGACTGGAACGTTTATTATGATGAACGGCATGATCCCCCTATGCGGGCGACGCTGGAACAGGTTTTTGGTTATTGGGAAGAGCGTGCGCCAGGCTATGCTGTTGATCTGGGGTGCGGATCGGGAAACGACACAATTCATATGCTGAAAGCCGGTTGGCGTGTGCTGGCTATGGATAAGACAGAGGACGGCATCAAACGCCTGATGGACCGGCCTGATATTCCCGATTTATCAAAGCTGGAAACAAAAGTAGCTGAATTTGAGGATTATGTGTTGCCTTCCGTTGACTGGGTTAATGCCAGTTACGCGCTGCCTTTTTGCGAACCGGACGCTTTTCCGGATTTGTGGAGAAAAATCAGGACGGCTTTAAAGCCGGGAGGCGTTTTTTCTGCCCATTTTTTTGGACCGCATGATGGCTGGGTCAAGCATGGCCTGACTATTCACACGCGGGACGAACTGGAAACCATGCTGGATGGTCTGAATATTTTGTTTTTTGATGAAATTGAGGAAGATACGGCAAACGCTTACCAGAAAACAAAACACTGGCATGTATTTAAGGTCGTTGCGTCTTGTCCCCAATAATTAAATGAAAGCTTTTGCGTTGGGGTGCTATTTGATAATAGAGTGTCGCTATGACTATACCCCCACGGTTTTTGGATGAGATTCGCGACCGCTTGTCGTTGTCTGACATCATTGGACGGCGCGTGAAAATTGTGCGCGCCGGACGTGAGTTTAAAGCCTGTTGCCCGTTTCACCATGAAAAATCGCCTTCTTTTACGATCAATGATGATAAGCAGTTTTATCATTGTTTTGGTTGCGGTGTTCATGGTGATGTCCTTGATTTTGTTATGAAACATGACAATCGTTCTTTTATGGATGCGGTGGAAATGCTGGCGGCTGAGGCTGGTTTGCAGGTTCCGCAACAGACACCGCAGGAGATTGAGAAGGCTAAAAAAGCAAAGGGTGTGTACGAACTGCTGAATGAGTCGGCTGACTATTTCTCATCTATTTTGCATGACACAAAATGGGAAAGAGAAAAGCAGTATTTGTTAGAGCGGGGGATGTCAGAACGCTTAATGGGTCTTTTTCGTGTTGGTTTTGCCCCGGTGGATGATCAGGCTTTGCGGAAACATTTATTGGCGCAGGGCTATACAGATGGACAGATGATAGAGGCCGGTGTAACACGCGCTTCGACGAAGGGACGGGAGCCGTATGGTTTTTTCCGTGACCGAATCATGTTTCCGGTGGCTGACCGGCAGGGGCGTGTGGTGGCTTTTGGCGGGCGTATTCTTCCTGACCATTTGAGGCCTCCCTCACGGCAAGGGTCGAATCCTCCGAAATATATTAACTCCAGCGATACAGACCTGTTTCACAAGGGTCGGATGCTTTACGGCGAAGCGCAGGCAAGACAGGCATCGGGTGCTGGAAAGCCTGTGATTGTTGTTGAGGGTTACATGGATGTGATGGCATCCTTCCAGGGTGGTTTTGAAGGTGCTGTTGCGCCGATGGGAACCGCTTTGACGGAAGATCAGATAGCAATTTTGTGGAAGATGATTCCCTCCGGAGACAAGACGCCCATTCTTTGTCTTGACGGGGATGAAGCCGGACGGCGGGCGGCAGCGCGTGCTTGCGAACGGTTTCTTCCTCTTTTGAAACCGGATCATAGTGCCCGTTTCGCTTTCTTACCGGAAGGCGAGGATCCGGATAGTCTCATACGGGCACGGGGAAAGCAGGCTTTTCAGTCTATTTTGGATAGCGCCATGCCGTTGGTTGATTTTCTTTGGATGAATCATACAGCCAACAGGCGTTTTGAAACACCGGAATCCCGTGCCGGATTATCTAAAACGTTAGAGGACGAAACGGCCCGAATCATCGACCGGACGGTTCAGCAATATTACAGGCAGGTTTTCAGGGAAAAGCTTTATGATGCTTTTGGAAAAAAAGCTTTTATGCCGCAAAAAAGAAAGCCCGGTTATGTCGCCGGGGGAGCCCCTGTTCCTGTTTCCATGCCTCTGCGGCGTCCTGCTACGTCTGATGATAATTTACCGCAGAAGATATTATTGGCGGCCCTTATCAACCATCCTGTGCTTTTTGAATCGGTGGAAGAAGATTTAGGACATATGCAGATAAAAAATGAAAGGCTTGATTCTTTACGGCAGGCTGTTCTAAACCTTTTTGGTGGTTCTTCTGATATTGACTCTGCAGCTTTGCTTGACCATTTGAGTAAGCAGGGTTATGCATTAGAATTGCGATCTGTGTTGTCAGAGTTAGTTTATACGCATGCGGGTTTTGCCCGGCCCGGCGTGGAAGAAGGAGAAGTCCTGACGGGATGGCAGAAAACGTGGAGTTTTGCGCATAGGAAAACTGCTTTGAAAGAGCTTACGGCAGCAGGGCAGGCGCTGGCTCAGGATTTTAGTGCGGAGAATGAGAGGAAGGTTATAGCCTTCCATGATGTGAATAAGGAAGAAGAAGATTAAAACATCTCTTTGAATTTTTTGATGTTTTACGGTTTAATCAACAATCTGGATTAGTGAGTCGCATTCAAATGGCAGCAAGAAGTAGTACTGGACAATCATCTGTGAGTGAAAAAGAACAGCAAGACACTGGCGAATCAACAGCGAAAAAAGGTTCACTGGAAAGTGTCGTCAAACAGTTGATAAAAAAAGGGAAGGAACGCAGTGTCCTGACCTATGATGAAATCAACAAGGCCATTCCTGCCGAAGATTTTTCTTCCGAGCAGATTGAAGATGCTATGTCGAGCATATCTGATGCCGGTGTGCAGCTTGTCGAAAGCGAAGATGATGCTGAGGAGACCCCTGAAAAAAGCGGTAGTGACTATTCTTCAGGCGGTAATATAGCTGATGATGATACAGGACGGACGGATGATCCTGTTCGGATGTATTTACGTGAGATGGGGACTGTTGAGTTACTCTCGCGTGAAGGCGAAATTGCTATTGCAAAGCGTATCGAAGCCGGTCGGGAAATGATGATTGGTGGCATTTGTGAGAGTCCGCTGGCTATTGAGTCGTTGATTGCTTGGTACGATGCTTTGCAGAAGGGTGATATTCTGCTGCGCGAAGTTATTGATCTGGACGCTACTTATAGCGAGGGCGAGGAGCCCGAAGCGGCGGCTGATGAAAGTGCTGAGGATTCCGAGGATGATACGGACGGTGACAAAAAAACTTCCGGAGAAGGCTCTGAAGGTGATGGCGATGGTGATTCTGATGCCGACGCTGATGATGAGGTTGGTCTGTCTCTTTCTGCCATGGAAGAAGAGCTGATGCCTCAGGTTTTTGAGAATTTTGCTAAAATTCAGAAAACCTACAAAAAAATGAATAAGGTACAGCAGGAGCGTCTGGCAGCCCTCTCTGCGGGGAACGATCCGTCGGGTCCGGCAAATAAGAAATATGAAACCCTCAAGGGCGATATGGTTGTTTTAATGAACGAGGTGCAACTGAATAATGCCCGGATTGAGCAGCTTATTGACCGTTTGTATAAGGTTAACCGTGAGCTTGTCAGTATGGAAGGCAAGATGATGCGGCTGGCCGTGGGATGCAAGGTTGGCCGTGAGGATTTTCTGAAGGAATATTACGGCTCGGAGCTTGATCCGGGATGGTTGGTTCGTGTGAAGAAAAAAAACAAGGCTTGGGATAAGTTTTCCGTGCAGAGTAAAGATGAAATTGATCAAATTCGTGAGCGGATTGCTTTGGTTTCTGATGAGGCCGGTTTACCTCTGTCCGAATTTCGCCGCATTGTAGGGACTGTGCAGAAAGGTGAGCGGGAGGCCGGTCGCGCCAAGAAAGAAATGGTTGAAGCGAACTTACGGCTCGTGATTTCGATTGCTAAAAAATACACGAATCGTGGCTTGCAGTTTCTGGATCTCATTCAGGAAGGTAATATCGGTTTGATGAAGGCCGTTGATAAGTTTGAGTACCGCAGGGGCTATAAATTCTCAACTTACGCAACCTGGTGGATCAGGCAGGCTATCACGCGCTCTATTGCCGATCAGGCTAGAACGATTCGTATTCCCGTCCATATGATCGAAACGATTAACAAGCTGGTGCGGACGAGTCGTCAGATGATGCATGAAATTGGTCGGGAGCCGACGCCGGAAGAACTGTCTGAGCGCTTGCATATGCCTTTAGATAAGGTCCGTAAGGTGTTGAAAATAGCAAAAGAACCCGTTTCTCTGGAGACGCCTATCGGGGATGAAGAGGATTCAAGTCTTGGTGATTTTATTGAAGACAAGAATGCTATATTGCCGGTAGAAAGTGCCATTCACTCTAATTTGCGAGAGACAACGACTCGCGTGCTGGCTTCGCTGACTCCGCGGGAGGAGCGTGTTTTGCGTATGCGCTTTGGTATCGGTATGAATACCGACCATACGCTGGAAGAAGTGGGGCAGCAATTTAACGTGACGCGCGAGCGTATTCGGCAGATTGAAGCAAAGGCTTTGCGGAAATTGAAGCATCCGAGTCGTTCCCGTAAGCTGCGCAGCTTTTTGGATACTTGAGGTTTTGCAAACCCAGATACAAATCCAAAAATGATATTGTAAAATTGGATTGCAACACATTGATATACTTCAATAAGGGCCTGTAGCTCAGTTGGTTAGAGCAGTCCGCTCATAACGGATTGGTCGCAGGTTCAAATCCTGCCGGGCCCACCATTGAAATCAATTACTTACATCTAAAAAGCGAAGTGGATTGTTGTTCAATTGAACACGAATGGTGTGAATAGAACAGGGATTCACAAGGCCCTAAAAAGCTCCCAGCAAGTTCTTGATAATGAAGTGCCAATTTAGGCGCTATGTCTTTGAAGGTCCCGAGAGCAACAAGCGGACCTTTTTGTTTTCTAACCGGCGTAACGCTTTTTTGCCACCGGATGTTAACAGGGCGACACCTTCACAGAGATCAGCCAGAGGCAGGTCATCCCCAAACTTTGCAAACGTCCCACCAGTTATCTCGGAAATCCGACGGAACACGGTTTGCGCCCTATCGTCATTACCTTCAATAAAGCTGAATACTTTGATGTCTTTGTCTTTGAGCAAAGTGGCTGCGCTTTCTGCCTCGCCGCTGTGTTCTTCAAAGCAATCACCGATCAGGATGATGGCCCCAGCTTTGTCTTCCGGCGCTTCATCAATGAATGATTGTAGTCCTTCAACAATCTGCGTTATGCCTGCCCGGCATTGTACTGCCGCCATATGCGCGCCTACGCTACGCGTATCACCATCCCAGCCCAGAGCGGTCAGACAGCCTCCACCAAAATGTACAAGACGCAATTTTATGGCTTTCACACCGGAGGCCGCCTGAAGCATTTTGGCCTGAATACTCTGTGCCTGCTCCCAGGTGCTGTGGCGGCTTCCTGTAGCGTCAATGATAAAGCCTATCCGGCCCGGTTTTCCGCTTTCCTTATAGCGGTCCATCGTTCTTGCCCATATGCTTTTTCTGTTTGTCGTAAGTTTATTCATCATTACCTCCAGCTATTATGGGTTTTTAAAATTTTCCGTGCCGCATTGAGCGCCACTGCATCCTCATGCGTCCCGCCCTTATCCGGGTGTGCCTGCATCATGGCGTCCTTGAAAGCATGGTTGAACGTTTCATGGGTGCATCCTGCCTTCAAACCCAATAGTCTCAGCGCGTTCTCATAGGAATTGTTATGAGCCTGTTGTTCATCAATCTCGTCTTCGGCTTCCTCATCGGTATGGTTTTCCTGCTCTGCTCCCCTGTGCAGGGCTTCATCCGCTAGATAATAGAAGAACACCAGACCGGCGCGCGTGCCGCGTCCTGCCCATAAACAGCATTTGAGTGTTATCCGGCCTGAGAATTTCAGGAATGGCCAAAGGAAACCCCACAACATTTCTGCTAGACAAGAAAGAAGCAGAATGAGCGATTTTAGGATTTTGAATATCATTTGACCGATCAGAAGGCCTACCAAAAGATATAAAAAAATTTCCATCTTACGAACCTCCTGCGATGTTTTTTTAAAAATTCTTAAATACCCGGTAGTGTTCCCGGTGTATTTCCCCATTGTTCGCCTGGGTTGAGCACTTCGCCTTCGCCCATTTTGTTCTTTGTA
>JAJFGQ010000066.1 GCA_021776075.1 Alphaproteobacteria bacterium
TGCGGTCAGGATAAAGCGCGTATTGATGAGGCGGAAACATCTGGTGTGCAGTCTGTTCCGGCTTTGGTTCTGGATGGAAAGGTGTTCCATATCAATTTCGGAGCATCTATGGCGGATGTGAAGGCCGCTTAAAAGCACAGCCTGTAAGGCGTCTACATAGCCGCTTATATATGTATTATATACGGTGTGTATTTGGCTGTTTAAGGCTTATATCAAAACCGCTTCGGACAATCCGAAGCGGTTTTTGGCATATTTGGCATATGTGAGACGTCCTATTTAAAGGGAATAAAGGGAACATAGATGACTATTATTCACTAAACCTCTTGTCACGGCGCCCTTTTTCCTTTAGAAAATCATCATATTTCGTAAAGAAAACACGCTGGATAGGCAAAGTCATGAACTTAATCATTCAAGGTAAACAGATGGATCTCGGTGATGCATTGCGTACGCATGTAACCACCAAGACCGAAGAAATTAATCAGAAATATTTTAACCATGCAACGGATGCGACAATCGTATTTTCGCAGGAAGGCCACGGGCATGGGCAGGTGAAGGTTCGCATATCTATCCGTGTCGGGAAAGATATCATGGTTATGGCGGATTCTCTGGAGCCGGATTCCTATGTTGCTTTTGATACGGCAGCGGAAAAAGTAGCCAAGCAGTTACGCCGTTATAAAAATCGCCTGCGTGATCACCATCGCCGTTTAGAGCAGATGTCAGAGAACCAGATCATGAAGGCGCGGGACTATATTCTGGCCGATGGATTGGATAGTGAGGATGAAGTACAGAAATCTGATGAGTCTGTACCTCAGGGAAAAGATCCTGTGGTTGTCGCGGAAATGACGACTGACATTCAGACAATGAGTGTGAGCGAAGCTGTGATGCGGATGGATCTGGCTGCGGATACCGCCCTTTTGTTCCGGAATGCCTCTCATAACGGCCTGAACATGATTTATCGCCGTTCAGACGGTAATATTGGATGGGTTGACCCGGTGGGAAATGATGACGAACTGAATCAAGCCCAAAGCGCCTGATTTTTTTGGCGATCTGGTGGCTTATTGAATGAAGGATTCTATTCTTATGAGCGCAAATGATACGGGTGATTCCTCTAATCTTGACCTGATTCTTCCTGCATTGAAGGCCGGTAGTAAAAAGCAGGCTTATCAGCTTATCGTAAAGCAGATCGCTTCTTTGGGCGGGCTGGATGAAAAAGAATTACTCCAGCATTGTCTGAAAAATGAAGAAAGGGCCTCTTCCGGGATTGGCCGTGGCGTGGCTATTCCGCATTTGCGTGTTAAAAATCTGAAGCGTTCTTTGACTGTATTGGCCTGTCTGACCCACCGCGTAGATTTTCAGGCGTTTGACGATAATCCGGTGGATCTTATTTTTTTCCTGCTCTCCCCTGAATCTGATGGCCCCTATCATTTGCGGCGGCTGGCCCGGATTTCTCGTGTCTGCCGCGATTCAGGAACGTGTCAGGCTCTGCGTGAGGCTGAGGGTGTTGATGAGATGCGCGCTATTCTTATAAATTCAGACGATATTATGATGGCGGCTTAGGTCATGAGTATAAAAGTCGCAGCCTTTGGGGCGCTTAATCAAGATAGTTATGAAATGTTTGCAGACTGTCTTGGGCATTATGCCCATGAAGCTGGTGTGGATGTTGATATTGTTTTTGCGGCCCCCTACCCCAATGCAGAAGCCGTGTCGGAGCCGGGACGCCCTTTGCGTGGAGAGGCTTTGCAGGATGCAGGGAAAAAACAGGAATTATTTGAAGCCGTTGCCGCGGATGCCATGAGTATCGGCGCGAAGGAAGCGGACATATGTTGTATGCCCTGCATGTCGATGATCGGGTTTCATGAGGGGGTGCAGACGGCGTTGGCGCGGGATATTTTTCGACTGGATGAGGCTCTTGTAAAAAAATATGAGGCGGTTGACAAAATTGGCATGATTCACATGCGTCCGGCTAAAAAACGGGTGGAAGAGATGTTTGGCGCCAAGGCTGTTACGCCTGATGAAATATGGGCCGGCAAGTTGCTGGTGGCTGAAGAGCAGGCGAAACAGGACAAAAATAGCCACGCCGTTGAGGTTGTTATGGCGGAACTGGTCGAGCTTTGGCGTGATCAGGGTTTAACACATGTTTTGTTGGCCCGGGCCGATGCGCCTAAGGCACAAAAAGGTCCTGCCGGTCAGGTACAGGGCATTATTATTAACAGCTATTTTGATATTCTGGCCGCGGCCGTTGCTGCGCAGTGTTTTAACGGGCCTCAAAAGGCGTTCTAAAAGCCCTCCCAAAAGCCCCCTGGGAAGCCGCTTGAAAAATAATTACGAAAAATCTTGCAATTGAATATGAAAATAGTGTACATCTGTGAGACTTAAATAATATTACGACAAACAAAAGCTCTGCCAAAAACTCTGCGCAGAAGCCATCAGGAGTAGGACATAATGGTTAAGGAACAAGACGCATACGACATTCTGGGTGTTGAGAAAAACGACAGCGATGCGGTGATTAAAAAAGCATATCGTAAGCTTGCCATGCAATATCATCCCGATAAAAATCAGGGTGATCAGGAGGCTGAAGAGAGATTTAAAGATGTGGCCGCAGCATGGAATGTTGTAAAACCCGAAAACCGTAAAAAATATGATGCCGGTGAAATGGATCTGCAAGGCAATGCGATAGGGTTCGGAAAAGTAGACTTTAGTCCTGAGAAGATGGGTGATTTGTTTAGTAGCTTCTTTGATGAGAAACCCAAGGCAAGCAAAGGAAACAAAGACCGCTCTTCCTCTGCGCCGGATAAACTTGATGTGCGCGGTGAGTTAACTCTCGCATTTCTTGAGGCGGCACGGGGAACGAATGCAACCGTGAAAATGTCACATAATTTGGAAATGAACGTCAAAATTCCACCCGGTATTCTAAATAATCAGACAATACGCGTCAAAGGCAAGGGTAAGACTTACGAAGGAAAAGCCGGAGATGCTTATATTAAAATTGCGGTGCAGGAGCACCCGTTTTTTGAACGTGAGGACGGCGGCAATGATATTTATCTTGAAGTGCCCGTTGGACTGGATGAAGCTTTTGCCGGGGCAACGATTGATGTGCCTACGGTGCATGATGCCTTTGAACCCGTAGAGATTCCTGCCGGTCTTGATACAGACGAGTATACGGTTACTCTGGAAGGCCATGGTATTAAAGGCGCGAATCAGCATGTGAGCTTTAAAATTGTGGTGCCCGAAGCTTCTGAAACAGTTGATCCGCAACTGGAAAAAGCGCTTAAAAGCTGGCGTAAAAAGAGCGGTTTTGATCCGCGGAAAGTATTAAATCAGTCGCTTTAATCCATTGATCTAGGCTGATTTCTTTTCAAAAGCACGGTCGCAATACAGGCATTCCACGGTGTTTTTGCCGTCAAAGCTGTACCAGACGACAGGGTGGCCAAGCGATCCGTTGCCGCCATCGCAGCTGACTTCGTCGGAATCGTTTTCAACTGGTATGGTTTCCGGTGGATTTGTCATCATATTATTTCCTGATTTTTACCATTTATTTCCAATTCTATTTTAAGGTGACATTACAGGCCATCCGAAGCAAGAGGGTAAAGAGGATATGACAGTAAGGCAGGGCGATATTGTTTTTGTTGATAATCCCGCGATCAGTGAGCGGAAGGAGAATTATGTCGATATACAGGTTAATGCGACCAATATTGTAGAAAACTGGCGGATTTCCTTGTTTTCTTATGAATGGATATTGTCTGATGGCCGGATTAAAAGCCGGGATGAATTATCAGAGTCAGAGCGTACAAAGAGGGAGTCGGTGGAGGCGTGTTTAAGCAGCGGTAAGCCTTTGGAAAAGCCTGTTCTTGGTATCGGCATGTTAGACAATGTTGAAATTGGTATCGGTCGGGCAACTTTTTTGACATTAGTGGCGCAGGGATATGAGACGATCCCCGTTCATATTGCAAAATCCCATGAGGAAGAATTCAGGATATTTTTAGCCTGATTTTTTTATATTTCATGTTAAAGATGATGGTATGAAAATTTCAGAAAGCGGAAACGCTATATTTTATATTTTTATAGCCGTCGCCATGTTGGGCGCCCTTTCTTTTGCTGTGACACAATCCAGCCGTTCGAGTTTACAATCTTTGACAGAGGACAGGGCACGCCTTTTTTCCAGCGAGATTGCAGATTACGGGAATGTTTTGGCAACAGCGACGATGCAATTGCGGTCGCGCAATATCAGGGATACACAAATCAGTTTTGAAAATAACTTTGTCAGCGGCTATAACCACGCACCGGTGCAGCCGTCTGCGAATAAAATATTCAGTGTTGATGGTGGCGGGGTTTTGTATAAGGAACCTCCTCTGGAATGGCTGGATACGACGCAGTCGGGGCAGCCAAATTACCGCGACTGGATTTTTTCAGGGACTGCCAATGTTTTTGGTGTGGGGACAACGGCGTCAGGGCAGGTTTCCACAACGGAACTTGCGGCTTTTCTTCCTTACATCAGGCAGGAAATATGTCTGGAGATCAATGACCGGTTAGGCGTTCCCAATCCGGGCGGAAATCCGCCGCAGGATATACAGGATGCGGAAAGTTGGAATGCTATTCCTGCTAATACCAAATTTACGGGTGCGTACGAGGTTGGGTTTTGGCTTGGTGACGATGCAACGGGCCATGAGCTGCAATCCAAGAGAGCCGGCTGTTTTGAAGGAAATGGTACACCGCCGGCGGGGACATACGCTTTTTATCAGGTTTTAATAGGGCGCTGATTGCTCTGGAGGTTGTTGGTATTATCCTGTTTTGCGCCATGTCGGGCCTTCCGGTGTATCCTCAATGACAATGTCTCGTGCTTCAAGGTCTTTGCGGATTTCATCGGCGCGCGCGAAATTTTTATTTTGACGGGCTTCCTGCCGTTCCTGCAATAAATTGTCTATTTCCTTTGCGTCAATCGTATGGCTTTCTCCGTAGCCGAGCCATTCTTTCGGTGGTTTTTGCAGGATTCCGAGCAGATTGGCGGCGGCCAGCAGTTTTCCCTTGAGTTCAGGTGTTTTTTGAGCAGCCGCTTTTTTAGCCAGAGCATTTAAGGCCGCCAGTGCCTTTGGCGTATTCAGGTCGTCACAAAGGGGAGCCAGTATTTCTTCCGGTAACTCTGAAGATTCAAGCGTTTCTACGTTCTCCAGATCTTTCAGGATGTGATAAAGACGGTCAAGAAAATTGCCGGACTGCTCAATTGTGTCGCTTGTCCAGTTTAAGGGTTGGCGGTAATGAGCGGATAGCAATGTCAGGCGCAGGGTTTCGCCCGGCCAGTGTTCCAGAAGATTATGGGCCAGCGTGATATTGCCGAGTGATTTTGACATTTTTTCGCCGCTGACCGTGACAAAGCCGTTATGAATCCAATAGCGTGCAAAAGCGCTGGGGTCGTTTTTATGCCCGTGAGCACAGCAGCTTTGGGCAATTTCATTTTCATGGTGCGGGAACTTTAAATCGGCACCGCCACCGTGGATGTCAAAGGGAAGCCCCAAATGTTTAGCAGCCATGGCGGAGCATTCTATATGCCAGCCCGGCCGGCCGCGTCCCCAGGGGGACTCCCATCCTGGCTGATCCTTGCTGCTTGGTTTCCACAAAATGAAATCGGCAGGATCTTTTTTGTAAGGGGCCACTTCTACACGTGATCCGGCGATTTGTTCATCGCGGTTGCGGTTAGACAGGCTGCCATAGGCCGGAAAAGAAGGCACATGAAACAAGACATGTCCTTCGGCAACATACGCATGGCCGTTATCGAGGAGGGCACCAATCAGGAAAATCATGTCCTCTATATGGTCTGTGGCACGTGGCTGCAGGTCTGGCAGGCATACACCGAGAGCGGCCATGTCTTCATTATAGATGGCTGCATATTTTTCTGTGATATTTTCTATCGTTTCCCCGGTTTCTGTAGCAGCTTTAATGATTTTATCGTCGACATCGGTGATGTTTGAGACATAGGTTACCTGGGGGTATAGCTGTCGTAATAATCTGGCGAGAAGATCAAAAACAACCGCCATACGGGCATTGCCGATATGGGCATAATTATAAACCGTGGGACCGCAAGCGTAGAGACGCACGTGGTCCGGGTCCACGGGATTAAAGGAGGTTTTTTTGTTTTCAAGCGTATTGTAAAGCTGAAGGTCGGGCATAAAATTTTTTTTCTTGGCTTTTTTCACAGTATTTGCGTATAACACCGGGATCATATGAGCATAAGAGCATGAGTACTGTCAAAAATATAAAAACAGCGAATGAGAATGATTGTCAGCCAACGCGTGAAGAGGCTGAGGATGCTGTGAGAACCCTTATTCGCTGGGCGGGTGATGACCCCGATCGGGAAGGTCTTCTGGATACGCCGGGTCGGGTGACTCGTGCGTATGAAGAGTTTTTTGCCGGTTATTCAGAAGATCCCGAGGGTATTTTGGGCCGGGTCTTTGAAGATATCGTTGGTTATGAAGACTTTGTTCTGGTGAAGGATATTGATTTTGTTTCCCATTGTGAACACCACATGGTTCCGATTATTGGTAAGGCGCATGTCGCTTACTGGCCGGGTGACAAGATTGTAGGCATTAGTAAATTGGCCCGGATCGTGGATGTTTATGCCCAAAGGCTGGTATCGCAGGAGAGCATGACGCAGGAGATTGTGAAGGCTATTGATACTGTTCTTAATCCGCGCGGTACGGTCGTTATTATTGATGCCGTTCATTATTGCATGAGTATTCGCGGTGCTGCCAAGGCCGGCAGTTCTACCGTGACATCTATGTTTTCCGGCGTTTTTAAGGATGATAAGGATGCACGTCAACGCGTGATGTCTCTGATAGGCTCTTGATTTGATCCTAAAATCATAACGTTATGTCTGGGGGGCGTCGCGTTCAGATTCCCTTACGTAGGGTGATTTTTTAACAACGCTTAGAAGCCGTTCCTTGGAAAAAGGTTTTTTCAGGAAGCCGGTGGCTCCGTTTTTGGAAGTGGAAACAATATTGGTTTTCGCTGTATCAACACTCAGCATTGTAACACAGGCATCGGGGTCAGCTTTTTTAATGGCACGTAAGGCGTCATGTCCGCTTATGCCGGGTAAGTGAATGTCCAGTAAAACGAGGTCGGGTGCGTGTTCAACGTAGAAGATAACGGCTTCCTCCCCTGTTTTGGCGTGAATTAATTCATAATCCTTGTTTAGGATGTTCGTGGCATAGGAGGCTGTGAAGCGGTCATCTTCCACGATCAAGATGAGAGGCTGCTCACGGCGCTGACGACGTATGGCGATGCTGCCTACTTTGTTTTCATCGGTGATGGCCTTGTAAGCATCCGCCCGGTTGGCAGATATGAAGCGTTGATCAGCCAGTTTTTGATATAAGTATATGTCCTTTGCCAGCGAACTGAATTTACAGATTTTTGTTCCAATTTTTCCGGATATTTCATTGAAAAAATTCTGTAATTCCGAACGCTCACTGTCATTTTGTGGGTTGGCAAGAAGGATAATGTCGCTGTCTGTGAACAAATAAAGGTGCGCATTGGTATATTTTTTATTGTTCTGAGCAATGTCCCGTACCAGAATTTCGCTTTCTTCACGCAATTTGAATAATGTATCCTTGATTTTTTGGGGGTTGTCGACAAGATCGTTGTGGTTCAATTTACGTGATAACCCGAAGTGAAGGCCAACCCAGCCTCCGGCATCATCTTTTATTTTATCAAGGAACGTTAAAAAGTGATGTTCCGGGCTTTCCTGAATAACTTTCATAATTTATTACCTTTGAGAACCCTTGTTCGTTTTTTCCACGTTTATAAGTATTATTTTATGTAAAAATTAAGAATCAGTGTATAAAACCAATATAATCTTTTTGGAAAGTATACTTTGTTTTAAGGAATGCGCCTACTGCTCAAGAGTAGACCCTGTGAATGAATTTAAAAAATACGCGCTTAAATTTAACATAATTTTACCAGCAGTTGATGTGATGATTTTTTATTTATAAAAATCAAATAGTTACAGTTTTGTGTTTAGTTTATAAAATGCTAAAATAAAGACCTTTTTAACGAATTGGAGGTTATGCTTAAGATTGAGAATTTGTACGGGGAAAACCTTTGTTCGCATATTGAGCTGAAAGGCGAACACACATAGAATCTTAAAGTCGATTGGGAGTTGCGTGTCTCTTTCAGAAAATAAAGTATTTTTAGGCTGGTCATCCAAGGTGGGTAATAAAAAACAAAAGATTAAAAAGTCTGTGATAGGCGGCAGATTAACGGGCGCGCCTGTCCAGATGTGGAAGAGTCGTCTGAGTTGGCGTATTGCTCTTTCTGTCTTCTTAACCATTCTGACTGTTCAGGTCAGCATTCTTGGTCTTACGGTTCAAAATTATGAGCAAGAGCGGTTGCGTGATGTCTCCACCGCTGGCAGAGCGGCCATTGTACCGTTAATTAGCAATAACATTGTAGACATGTTGGCCTCTCCGATGAGTCAGGAGGATATGAAGCGCTTGACGACATCAACGCGTGTCAATGGTATTGCGATTTATTCGAGGGCGGATGCCAGTCTTTTGGCGCATTATGGCGCTCCTTTAGCTCTTGTTTTACGGGGGCTAAAAAATATACCGCAGAATTATTATGGCAGCGACGGCAGTTTTTATGAGGTGGTTTTTAAGCCTCATGAACTGGGGCGTCCTTATTACATTGTTGCGCAGATGGATTCAGCTCATGTGTCTGAGCAGGTTTACGCCTATATAGAGCAAACGATTTTGATCATGCTTCTTATGTCGGCTTTTGTAACGACTGTGTTAATGATCGCTCTGGGGCATTGGCTGTTAGAGCCGATTTTGTTTTTGCGCGATAATCTTATGAAGGCCTCTGAAAACCCGGAAGATCCGAATATTTTAGACTCCCCTTTTGATTCCTCTGATGAAATCGGGGGGGCTATTGACGTTGCCCTGAGTTTAATTCGACAAAACGCAGAAAATATAAAGCGTATTAAAAGTGCTGCGGAGGACCAGATTCACAAGCTGGCATATTACGATACGCTGACCGGGCTTCCGAATCGGATATTTTTCTTGCAGAGCTTAAATGAACGCATCCAGGCTCAGGAAGGCGATAATCCTGATCGGTTTGCGGTTATCGCCCTTGATCTGGATCATTTTAAAGATGTGAATGACAGTATGGGGCATAATATTGGTGATGCCATATTAAGGGCTGTCGGCAAACGTTTGCGGGCGTCTATGCCGGAATCGGCTATTGTCTCCCGTTCGGGAGAGGATGAATTTGCTATTACGATGGCTCTGACAAAAGATGTGAATAGTGCGCGGGATATTGCAGAGCGTGTGGCGGGGGTTATTCGTTCGGAGCCCTTCAAGGTCTTTAATGAGAATTTCCAGATACGAGCCTCTGTTGGTGTGTCAACTTATCCGGATGATGGCATTGATCCGGATCAGGTTCTGAAAAATGCGGATATTGCACTGAATCGCGCCAAAGAAGAAGGGCGCGACACAATCAAGGAGTATTCCGAGGACTTTGACCTTGCCGTTCAGCAGCGGTTCCAGATGTTGCGTGATTTGCGGGATGCTATGGAGAAAGACCAGCTTTTGCTTAATTACCAGCCTCAGTTGGACCTTACAACGGGTCGGATCATTGGAGCAGAAGCCCTGATTAGATGGTGGAAGCCCGATAACAGCAAGGAAGGCGGCTATTTTATTCCGCCGGTTGATTTTATTCCGATTGCGGAACAATCCGGTTTGATCGTTCCGATAGGGGAGTGGGTTTTGCGTATGGCCTGTGAATCTGCCGCAGCATGGCAAAAGGCGGGTTACGGTATGCGTATTGCTGTGAATGTATCCGGTGCGCAGTTTCACCAGAGTGATATTGTGAGCTGTGTCAGCAAGATTTTACAGGAAACGGGTTTGGAAGCCGGGCGCCTGGAACTGGAAGTTACAGAAAGTATTTTCATGGAAGATATAAATCACACTGTTGAGACATTGCAGCAATTGCATGGGTTGGGTGTGGAATTGGCTATTGATGATTTCGGGACGGGCTACTCATCTCTTTCTTATTTGCGTTTGTTCCCTATTGATCGTTTAAAGATTGATCAGTCTTTTATTCGCAATGCTTTGAACAATCCCGATGATGCGGCGATTGCACGGACTATTGTGCGTTTGGGGCACTCCCTGAATTTAAAGGTCATAGCCGAAGGTGTGGAAACAAAAGAGCATGAAGATTTTCTGTTGAAGGAAAATTGTGATGAAGTACAGGGATATCGCTATTCCCGCCCTGTTCCGATAGATAATTTCAATGAGTTTGTGAAAAACTATACGGGTGAGTTATCCAGTTTTAGTGAGAGCTGATTTTTGGACATGTCTGTTTTGCGCCCCCTGACATCCGCTCAATCATCTTCTTTATCCGGTATGGCTCGCATTCCGGGGGATAAATCCATGTCGCACCGTGTGTTAATGCTGGGATTACTGGCTGAGGGCGAGACTATGATTAGTGGTTTATTGGAGAGTGAAGATGTGCTGAATACGGCAATGGCCATTCGCGCGCTGGGTGCCCGTGTTGTTGATGAGGGTGATGGTTTGTGGCGTATCTATGGTGCAGAAAACGGTCTTTTGACGGCGCCGTCTCATATTCTTGATATGGGGAATAGCGGTACGGGTGTTAGGCTTTTGATGGGGCTGGTGTCCGGACAAAATATAAGCGTTACGTTTACGGGGGATTCCTCTCTTCTAAAACGGCCTATGCGGCGCATTACAGAACCATTGGAACGTATGGGGGGGCGTTTTGACCTTTCCGATGGCGGCATTTTGCCTGTTATCGTACAGAATTCCGGGCATCTTGAGGCGATAAGCTACCGTCTTCCTGTGGCTTCGGCACAAGTGAAATCGGCTGTGATTCTGGCGGCTTTGGGTGCGGAGGGGATGACAACGGTTATCGAGGATCGTCCTACGCGGGATCACACGGAAAATATGTTGCGTCATTTCGGTGTAAATATTGTAACTGAAAAAGAGAGTGATGACGGGTGCGGGTGGGTTATAAAACTCGAAGGAAAACAGCCTCTTTTGGGCTGTGCTGTTGATATTCCGGGAGATCCCAGTTCCGCTGCCTTTCCGGTTGTAGCGGCTTCTTTGGTCAAAGATTCAGTTATCCGTTTGCCACATATAGGGGTCAATGAACGCCGTGTGGGTCTTTATAAGATTTTGCAGGAAATGGGAGCTGATATTCGGTTTGAGAACAGCCATAGGGAGGCGGGTGAGCCTGTCGCTGATGTCATTGTAAAGTATAATGGTCCTTTAAAAGGGGTCACGATTTTGCCGGAAGATGTCCCGGGGATGATTGATGAAATTCCTGTATTGGCTATGGCTGCCGCCTGCGCGGAGGGTACGACGAAAATGTCAGGATTGGCCGAGTTGCGGGTCAAAGAGAGCGATCGTTTGCAGATGGTTGCGGAAGGCTTAAAAAAATGCGGTGTGGCACTGGAGACGGGAGAGGATAGCCTGACAATCCACGGCACGGGTCAACCACCGAGAGGTGGCGCGCTCGTTGAAACGGCTTACGATCATCGTATTGCCATGAGTTTTCTGGTGTTGGGCATGGTAACTAATGACCCGGTGCAGATTGATGATTCCCGTTCCATTGTCACCAGTTTTCCGATTTTTACCGATTTGATGAACAATCTGGGGGCATCCATAGACTCATGAAACTCCCTGTGGTGATAGCGATTGACGGTACGGCGGCAAGCGGTAAGGGCACTTTGGCCCGTCTTCTTTCCCGGGAGATGCACATGGCTGTGCTTGATACGGGAGCCTTATATCGCTGGATTGCCAAAAAGATTATGGACGACGGAAAAAAACCGGAGGATGAAGGTGCCGCTGTGGCGATAGCGCAGGGTTTGACGGATGGGTTGCGTCTTTCTGATTTGGCGGATTCCGCACTCCGAACGGATGAAGTCGGGCAGGTTACCTCAAAAATTGCTGCTTATCCGGGGGTGAGAGCGGCCCTTTTATCTTTTCAGCGTTCTTTTGCCGTTCATCCCCCTCTTAATTCAGAGGGAAACAGGCCCGTCGGCGCCATTCTAGATGGCCGTGACATAGGCACGGTTGTTTGTCCTGATGCTGATATTAAGTTCTATGTAACCGCAGATGTTGAAATTCGTGCCAAAAGAAGACATAAAGAGTTGCAATCTGTAGACAATCCCGTTACATATGAGGCCGTTTTGGCAGATATGCGCGAGCGTGATGCGCGGGATTCGGGTCGTAAGGCGGCCCCTATGAAGCCTGCGGATGATGCAATCGTCCTGGATACCAGCCATGTAGGGATAGATGATGTCCTGAATATGGCCCTGTCCCACATAGGGGAAAGGCTGGGAGAAAATATCAGCTAAAACAATTGAAGGGCACCAGGTGCTAGAAATTCCGGCTTGTCCGGGGCACCTTCAGTGTCTATTTGACGATGAAAGGAAGAATGAAAAATGGCACATGCAGCCGCAAATCTTAAAGACCAAACGGAATCAACGGAGTTCGCTGCCCTCCTTGGTGAATCACTACAGCAGCAGGAAAGTTTTGAAGGAAATGTTATAGAGGGCAGAATTATTGCCATGACGTCCGACTTCGCCTTGATTGATGTCGGTTTGAAATCCGAAGGCCGGGTGGCCTTGCGGGAGTTTACCGAACCCGGGCAGGATCCCGAAATTAAGGTCGGTGATACGGTAGAGGTTTTTGTCGAACGGATGGAAAACAGGGACGGGGAAACTGTCCTGTCCCGTGAAAAAGCGCGCCGTGAAGAAGTCTGGATTGAGCTGGAGAAATCACATAAAAAAGGCGAGCGTGTAACGGGCGTGATCTTTGGTCGCGTAAAAGGCGGCTTTACGGTGGATCTGGGGGGCGGCGTTGCTTTCCTTCCGGGCTCACAGGTTGATATTCGTCCTGTCCGGGATGTGTCTCCTCTTATGGGTACGCCACAGCCGTTTCACATTCTGAAAATGGATCGCAGTCGTGGCAATATCGTTGTGTCACGCCGTGCTGTTCTGGAAGAAAGTCGTGAAGAGGTACGTTCCGAATTGCTGGAGAATCTTAAAGAGGGCCAGGTTTTGGACGGTGTGGTTAAAAACATCACTGATTACGGCGCTTTCATTGATTTGGGCGGCGTAGATGGTTTGCTTCATGTGACGGATATTTCATGGAAACGGGTTAATCATCCTTCTGAAGTCTTGCAAATTGGTGAGAATGTAAAAGTGCAGATTATTCGCTATAATAGCGAAACCCAGCGTATCTCACTGGGGATGAAACAACTTGAAAGCGATCCGTGGGAAGCCGTTGCCACGACATATAAATCGGGTGACAGACATAAAGGCCGCGTGAATAATATCACTGATTATGGTGCTTTTGTAGAATTGGAACCGGGTATCGAAGGTCTGGTTCATGTATCCGAAATGTCATGGGTCAAAAAGAACGTTCATCCGGGTAAGCTGGTATCAACTTCTCAGGAAGTCGATGTCATGGTTCTGGATGTTGATAGCGAAAAACGCCGTATATCTCTAGGGTTTAAACAATGCCAGGATAATCCATGGACAAGTTTTTCCGAAACCCATAAAGCCGGGGACGAACTGGAAGGTGAAGTTCGTAATGTTACGGAATTCGGTCTGTTTGTCGGATTGCCTGGTGGTATCGACGGTATGGTCCATTTGTCTGATGTTTCATGGGATGATCAAAGTGAAGGCGTTTTGAAAACCTTTAATAAAGACGATATGATCAAGGTTAAGGTTATTGAAATTGAACCTGATAAGGAGAGGGTTGCTCTGGGTATCAAGCAGTTAACCTCTGATCCTTTCAAAGGGGCTTTGGAGGGCGTAACAAAGGGCAGCATTGTAACCTGTTCTATTACTGAAGTTACGGACCGGGGTATCGAGGTTTCTGTTAATGACAATATCAAGGGCTTTATCAAGAAGGTGGATCTCTCCCGTGAACGGTCCGAGCAACGTCCGGATCGTTTTGCTGTCGGAGAAAAGGTGGATGCCAAGGTTCTGTCTGTTGATAAGAAGAGCCGCAAGTTGAGCCTGTCTATCAAACAACGTGAAATGGATGAAGATAAGGAAGCCTTGGACACATTCGGTTCTACGGAAAGCGGAGCCTCCCTTGGTGATATTCTAGGCGCTGCCTTGCAGAAACAGGAAGGTGGAGATGCCGCTGTTGTAAAAGCAGAGCCGCCTAAGAAGAAAGCAGCCTCTAAAAAGAAAGCAGAGGATGATGGAGATTCTGCTGATAAGACAAAAGAGGTGAAGGCGAAAAGTAAAAAAGAGCCCGCTTCTGCAAAAGCTAAAAAGGAAGGCGCTGCCGATTCTGATACCAAGAAGCCGGCTGCAAAATCCAAAAAAGAGGATAAAGCTTAAGGCTTATCTTTTTGACTTTATATTGATTAATAAAAAGCCGGATGCTAATGCGTCCGGCTTTTTTATGAGCACTTCAATAAAAAAGTCTTTTTCAATCAAGGGCTTTTGATGAGCTTTCGCTTGACGTCCCCCTTGCTAATAAGGCATGCTCTCGCTATAAACTTTATGCGCTGTGCTTTGATGTAGTCTAAATCTTGGAATAGAGGTTTAGAGAATTTTGGGAGCAAATGATGACCAAATCAGAACTTATTCAACGTTTGGCGGATCGTAATCCGCATCTTTACCTGCGTGATGTAGAAAAAATTGTTGACACAATTTTTGGAGAGATTACCGAAGCCCTTGCCAATGGCGATCGGGTTGAGTTACGTGGTTTTGGTGCTTTTTCTGTGAAGAAACGTGATGCACGAACCGGGCGTAACCCGCGTACGGGGGAGAGCGTTTATGTTGAAGCCAAGCGCTTGCCTTTCTTTAAAACAGGTAAAGCTTTGCGTGAACGCCTGAATGATGAAGAGGCTTTACAGCAGAGCTCTGCTGGCCTCCGTGATGAAAGCTATTACTAGGGCGTGCTCCATTGATGATTTCTTTTTTCCGCTGGGGTTTCTCTATTATTCTGACTGTTCTTGTTATCCTTTTCGCTGTGGCTAATCGGGGGCTTGTTGATGTGGTCTGGAGTCCTGTTCATACCGCTGTTGCTGTTCCTGTTTTTCTTTTGGTTCTTGGTGGTGCGGTTGCCGGCTTTTTATCGGGTGGGTTGTCTGTTTGGCTGAATGCTGCGGAACTCCGTCAGGAAAGGCGTAAACAGAGATCAAGCATTAGAAAACTGGAAAAACAAGTTCAGGTCATTGATGGAAGTGAATAGCAGAGCTCACCCTTTAATTTTTTGTGCCGTTGATACGGCTGATCAGGAAAAAGCACTGACGCTGGCGTCGGCTGTTGCTCTCGCAGGGTGTGGTATTAAGCTTGGTCTGGAGTTTTTTAACGCTCAGGGGCCGCAAGGTGTACGCAATATTCTTCGTGTCTGTGACGGAGCCCCTCTTTTTCTGGATCTTAAGTTCCATGATATCCCCAACACAGTGGCAGGTGCCGTGCGGGCTATAACGGCTTTAGAGCCGGCTTATATCAATGTCCATGCTGCGGGCGGTCTTGATATGATGAAAGCCGCTTGTGAAGCAGCCAGAACAGAAGCAGAGAGAATGGGGGTTCGTCCGCCAAAGATTCTTGGTGTCACAATTTTAACCAGTTTTGATGATGAAACATTGCAGGATATTGGTTTTGCATTGCCTGTGGCGCCTCAGGTTGTGCGGTTGGCGCAATTGACACAGCAGGCAGGACTGGATGGCGTTGTGTGCTCTGCTCATGAAATTGAAGCTGTCAGAAAAAATTGTGGTGATAATTTTATTACGATGGTCCCCGGTATTCGTCGGGAGGCTCATATATCAGGTTCAGATGACCAAAAACGAACGATGACACCGGTTCAGGCTCTTCAGGCCGGTGCTACACATTTGGTGATGGGACGGTCTATTACAGCATCAAATGATCCCGGCGCAGAAGCAGTTGCAATTTTACAGGATACGGAAGAGCGGTTACGTTAAGGAGGAAACGGAATTATTTTATCCGTTTTTTGTGGTCTCGTTTTTTCTTTTTTCCAAAAATTTTTTAGAATAAAAGCCCATTTTTTGATCATTTTCTACAGCGGAATTTTTGCAAAAAATGAACCTCATATATCGGGATAAAGAAGAGCGCCTCATACCGTGTCATTAGTGTTTTTATGAACCGGTAGAGAGGAAATTTAAGGTTTTAAATCTATGGATTTTAAAGAAAAATTTAGAATTACAGAACGTACCGTTTTTATTTTATCCCATTGAAAACAAAATATTAAATGGGTTTGAACGTATAGATACAGAATTCTTTGTTATGTTAAAGCTCCGGCGGAGCATCCTTTTAAAGGGCGGTCGCATTGTAAAGGTCATTTTGTTATCGTGGGCGGTGTTTTTCTGATACATTTCTGTGTTGCAGGTGACGTATTGTTTTGGAATGATTTCTGTATAAAAAATATGTTACCGTCGCTGCGGGTGTATCGCTAACTTGACAGGGCGGGTCTTCATACGGGATAAATTTATACGCTACTTGGCGGCCCTTGAACAAAAAGGCGGAAAATAGAATGAACTGGCTGACAAACTTCATACGACCCAAAATTCGTTCCTTTGTGGAACAGAAGGAAATGCCGGATAATTTGTGGCAAAAATGCACCTCATGCGAAGGCATGTTGTTTCACCGCGATATTAAAGAACATGATAATGTTTGCTATCACTGTGGTTTCCATATGAAAGTGGCCGTGGATGAGCGTCTGAAAATGATGTTTGATGACGGCCAATATGAAGAAGTGACCCTGCCCAAAGTGTCTCATGACCCCCTAAAATTTAAGGATCGGAAGCGCTATGCTGACCGTATAAAGGAATCACGTGCCAAGACAGGGCGGGAGGATGCCATTATTGTCGCCCGCGGTACAATGGGCAGTTTGCCTGTTGTGATCGCCGCGTTTGATTTTTCTTTCATGGGGGGCTCTATGGGGGCTGCTGTTGGTGAAGGGATCGTGGCGGCGGCTAAAACGGCTGTGCATGATGGTGCCGCATTGATTGTTATCCCGGCGTCCGGCGGTGCCCGCATGCAGGAAGGCATGCTTTCCCTGATTCAAATGCCGCGCAGTATCATTGCGGTCGAACAGGTTAAGGAGGCGGGTTTGCCTTACGTGGTTCTTCTGACGGACCCCACAACGGGCGGTGTGAGTGCGTCTTTCGCTATGGTGGGGGATATTCATATCGCTGAACCGGGCTGTACAATTGGCTTTGCCGGCAAACGCGTCATTCAGGAAACAATCCGTGAGGATTTACCGGAAGGGTTCCAAACGGCTGAGTATCTGATGGCCCATGGTATGGTTGATATGGTTGTGCCGCGTAAGGAATTACGGGCAACATTGATCCGTATTTTTGATCTTTTGTTTTGTCAGAGCAAGGACGTTGATACGGGCGATGGACAGGGAACGAAGGCGACAACCGCTCGCGTTAAAAAATCTGGAAAAAAGGAAAAGCGCGCGTCTTCTGCGTCCGGTAAAAAATCTTCTCATATAGTGAAGCTTGAAGGGGGTGTGAAGATAGAAAAACCAGTCAACACAAACAAACCATCCCCAAAAGGTAAAACGAAGAAAGCGGGATAAGGAGTGGCGAGCGCTATGTATGCTGCTGATTCAGCTCATTCCAGCCCGGTTCTGGCAGAGAAGTTGCGCAGCCTTTACACGTTGCGGAACGGCCCTTCCATTGATCTGACAATCCGTAAGCCGTATCGTGATCTTCTTGCTGCGCTAGGGAATCCTCATGAAGATTTGCCACCTGTTATTCATGTGGCGGGTACAAATGGAAAGGGCTCGGTTATTGCCATTTTGCGCGCTATTTTTGAAGCGGCAGGGTATTCTGTTCATGCTTATACCTCGCCCCATTTGGTCCGTTTTAATGAACGTATTGTCTTGGGGGGGGTGACCATTACGGATGAAGATCTGGAATTGTTGCTGGATGAAGTGCTGGGGCTGGTTGAGACCGGGCAGGATTTAACTTTTTTTGAAATAACGACAGCTATGGCTTTCGCGGCCTTTTCCCGTGCGCCTGCCGACATCCTTTTGCTGGAGACAGGGCTGGGAGGACGTCTGGATTGTACCAATATTATCGAGCATCCCCTGGCGACTGTTATAACGCCTGTTGGCTATGACCATACGGAATTTCTGGGGGAGACTCTTTCTGCTATTGCGGCTGAAAAAGCAGGAATTATGAAGGCGCAGACGCCTTGTATTCTTGCGCCGCAGGATAATGAAGACATTATTGCCTTGTTTCGGTCTATGGCAGCAGAGAAGGGCGTACCCCTCTATCGTTACGGTGTGGAGTGGGGTCTGGAAGATTTGGAAGGGCGTCTTTGTGTCCATTTTGGGGACACGGAAGAAATAAATTGTCCGTATCCGGCGTTATCGGGGCGGCACCAATTTATAAACACAGCGCTGGCCCTGACTTGTTTGCGCGCTATACAAGGATTTACAATAACGGGCGCGGCTGTTGAAAAGGCTTTGTTGACCGTTAAATGGCCAGGGCGTTTGCAGCATTTGGACTCGGGTGTTTTGGGAACGTCTTTGCCGGAAGGCTGGGCGTTATGGGTTGATGGCGGACATAACAAACAGGCCGCCCGCGTATTGTCAGAGCAGTTACAGCTTTGGCAACAGCAGGATGCCCGGCCGGTCCATCTGGTTTGGGGTATGATGAAAACAAAAGACCCTGCCGCTTTTCTGGAACCCTTGATTCCTTATTTAGCGCATGTAACGACTCTGGCAATAGAGGGCGAAGCCTTATCATATTCTGCGGATCACTTGGCGCAATGTGCCAATCAGTCTGGTGCAAAATCGGTTCATACTGCTCTGAATTTGCAGCAGGCCATTTACGAAACGCACCGTTCTGAACCTTGTGTATCAAGGGTTTTGGTTGCTGGGTCACTTTATCTTGCCGGGCAGGTTTTGACCCAAAACGGCACAGTGTCACTGTCATAATGTTTCCTTATTCTTGCCTCTCTTATGGCGTAATAACGAGACATGTTGGGAACAGAGCATAAAAACTGCAAGGAAACTGCTAGGAAGAAGCCATGATGAAAATGATTACTCTTGTTGATGATGACCGGAATATTTTAACGTCTATCTCCATGGCGTTAGAATCAGAGGGGTTTGCCGTTAAAACGTATAATGACGGGGAAGAAGCTTTAAAGGAGATGCTGACAAAAATGCCGGACCTTGTCGTGCTTGATATAAAAATGCCGCGCATGGACGGGATGGAGGTCCTGACAAAATTACGGGAAAAATCTATGGTCCCCGTGATCTTTCTAACCTCCAAAGATGATGAAGTAGATGAAGTTGTGGGGCTGCGTATGGGCGCTGACGATTATATCACCAAGCCGTTTTCTCAGCGTCTTTTGATCGAACGTATCCGGGCCTTGTTAAGACGGGAATCTTTGCGTGGCGGGATTGTTGAGGAGGATGCCGATACCAATAAAATCGTTCATGGCCATTTGAGTTTGGATGATGCCCGGCATGAAAGTACATGGAAAGGTCAGTTGGTTGATTTGACGGTGACTGAATATCTGTTGCTTAAGTCTTTGGCACAACGCCCCGGTCATGTAAAAAACAGAGATCAGTTGATTGATATGGCATATGGTGAGAATATCTACGTTGACGATAGAACCATCGACTCTCATATCAAACGAATCCGCAAAAAGTTCCGTGAGATTGATCCGGACTTTGCGCAGGTCGAAACATTATACGGTGTCGGATATAAATACCGGGACGAACAAGATAAGGAATAAAGAAACGGATAGTCCACGTCATGCACAGCGTGGGGGTAGGCGTACGGGCAGCCTGACTTTGCGCATTTTGTCCGTGAATGTTGTGGCGCCTCTCATCCTTGTTCTGGGGTTGTTATATACGGGGCAGTACCGGGAAGGTTTAATTCGAGCAGAACTGGAAACATTGAAGGTGCAGGCCCAGTTATTTTCCGGGGTCATTGCCGAAGGGGCCGTGCGGCCCGTCGAAAAGGGAAAGCCCCTTCTTTTTGCCAAGCCTGAAGAGATCGAAATGCTGGTGCCGGAATTATCACGCCGTATGGTGCGGCGTCTTGGTGAATCGACGGGCAGCCGCACTCGTTTATTTGATAGTGGGGGGGCATTAATTGGTGATTCACACCAACTGATCGGTCCGGGCGGGCTGGTGCAGATTGTGTCTCTTGACCCGCCGGAAGATGGCGTAAATCTGGCCGTTATTCTACGATACCTGGCCCGAAAGCTGCTTGATGTTGTTCCGGTACAGAGTGATTTACAGATGTATCCTTACACGACTTCTCATTATGTCACTGAATACCCTGATGCCTCTCAAGCTCTGGAGGGAGAGGTCAGTGCGACAGCCTGGGAGGATAAGAGCGGGGCGATTATCCTTTCTGCTGCCGCGCCTGTAAAAAAAAGGGAACAGGTGATGGGTGTTGTTATGTTGAACAGAAATGGTCATGGCATTGAAATGGCAATGAATCAGGTTCGTTTCGGGGTGTTGACAGCTTTTCTGGGGTCACTCAGCTTGACGATCTTTCTCTCTTTGTATCTGGCTGGCATTATTGGCCGCCCCCTGAAGAAACTGGCTGTGGCGGCAGAGGCTGTGCGACAGGGAAAAGGCCGTCAGATTAATATTCCGGACTTAAGTTACAGACGGGACGAAATTGGCGAGCTGTCTTTGGCACTGCGTGATATGACGCAGGCTTTGTGGGATCGTATGGATACAATCGAAGCTTTTGCAGCCGACGTGGCGCATGAGATCAAAAATCCCCTGACAAGTTTGCGCAGTGCCGTGGAAACAGTAGACAAGGTAAAAGGAAAAAAAGAGCGCGAAGAGTTGATGGCTATTATTCATCATGACGTACGGCGTATGGATCGTTTGATTAGTGATATTTCGAATGCCTCGCGTCTGGATGCGGAGTTGTCGCGGGATGAGATGAGCGTTGTCGATCTGCGCGTTTTGTTGGAACAATTGGCAGACTTCCACCGTCAACCTTTTCAGAGAGGGAGTGTGGGAGGGGCGGATGAGTCAGAAGAATCAAAGCTCATTCTTGAAATTCCGCGCCGTAGGGATATCCGGGTCCGTGGTAATGAAGGCCGTTTGGCGCAAGTCTTTGAAAATTTGATTAGCAACGCGCTTTCATTTTCTCCTGAAGCAGCCCCTGTTCTGGTGCGGGTGGTGCCGGATAAAAAAAATGTAAAAATTATGGTTGAAGATGAAGGGCCCGGTATTCCCGAGAACAAGCTTTCTTCTATTTTTGAGCGTTTTTATACGGAGCGGCCTCGTCATGAGCATTACGGAGACCATTCCGGTTTAGGGCTTTCTATTGCACGGCAGATTATCACAGCGCATGACGGTCAGATTTTTGCTGAGAATATCCACGGTGGAGACGGCAATATTGCCGGTGCTTGTTTTACCGTCATTCTTGATATGGTGCCGTGATGGTTGAAAAGAAAAACAACTGTCTGATTGTAACCGGTCTTTCCGGGGCGGGTATGTCGTCGGCGCTCAAACATCTGGAAGACATGGGGTACGAGGCTTTCGATAATTTCCCTATGGCTCTTGTCGATCCGCTTCTTGAAAATTCATGTGCTGAAAAGTCACCCGTTGCCATTGGTATTGATACGCGCAGCAGAGACTTTGATCCGGATCTTTTGGCAGATAAGGTTGACTTGTTACAGGCGCGGCTCGTTTTTATT
Organism: Alphaproteobacteria bacterium; assembly: GCA_021776075.1. Classification (GTDB taxonomy): domain Bacteria; phylum Pseudomonadota; class Alphaproteobacteria; order Micavibrionales; family Micavibrionaceae; genus JAJFGQ01. The sequence goes on from JAJFGQ010000066.1 coordinate 21,692, forward strand.
TCCTCTGATGAAGCGGTGTTGCAAAAACGTTTTACTGAAACCCGCCGCCGTCATCCTTTGGCACAAGATCGTCCGGTTAGTGCCGGTATCAAAAAGGAACAGGAATTGCTTTTTGGGCTGAGGGAAAGGGCTGATTTACTTATCGATACGAGTCAGCTTTCTATCCATGATTTACGCCGTATTCTGGAGGGGCATTTTGCGCCGGAGGGCCGCCAAAATTTGACGGTAACCCTTATGTCATTTGGTTTTCGTTATGGATTGCCCCGTGAGGCCGATATCGTCATGGATGTCCGGTTTTTAAGCAATCCCTACTGGGAAACGGCACTTAAGTCTTTGACCGGGCGGGATCAGGCTGTTGGTGATTATATTGAAAAGGATGAGAATTTCAGCTCTTTTCTTACTCATTTTCAAGCCCTGACGGAACCGTTATTGCCGCGCTATGCCCATGAAGGAAAGAGCTATCTGACGATTGCTATAGGGTGCACTGGTGGCCGCCATCGTTCCGTTTATACGGTTGAGAGGCTGAAGCCCTGGCTGGAAAGCAAAGACTATGGCATGAATGTTTTGCACAGAGACATAGATCGCTAGGGCTTTGCTGCCGGTTTTTCTGTTGATGACGGGGCCGGGCTGTTTTTATGTTGGTCAAGCTGTATGGCGTCGCAAAATTGTTTCATGAAATCAGGGGTCATGCGATCCAGTAGGGCCTCTATGTCAGAGGGTGTGTTTGCATTTTCGTTGATGGTAACGAGCATCCCTTCTTTGGTCAGGCCCTCTCCCTCTTTCTGCCAGCGCAGGGCAATCGCGTTTCCGAGACGTTCATAAAAAATGCTGTGGCCTTTATTATCAACACTATTCAGGGATGTTTCGCCATTTAAAAGGCGGCTCAGGTTCCATGCCAGTTTTTCTCTGTCCATAGGAAAATCATCGTCCTGAACGATCAGGGAGAGAGACGGTATACTGCTTTCATTCTGATGCTGATTGATAAAAATAGTTTTTCCAAAAGGGCCTGTGTTTCTCAGGCTGGTGACATCCGGTTCGTATCTCATTTTTTCCTCTTCGTTCATAACCCCTCCATACCTCTTGATAAGAAATCTTGGCAAAAATAAAAAATAAAGCAGATTCCCTTGCAATTTGGTCTTTCCGCACTCTATTCTTGCCATGAAATTGTGAATAATTTATGAATTCTGAAAAATCAAGGAGAATACCTCATGCCTAACACAGCGCAAGCCATTGAAAATGATTATAAAGTCAGTGATATTTCCCTCGCCGAATGGGGCCGGAAGGAAATTACAATTGCTGAAACGGAAATGCCTGGTCTGATGTCTCTGCGGGAGGAGTATGGTGTAGAGCAACCTCTGAAAGACGCCCGAATCGTAGGTTGTCTTCATATGACTATTCAGACGGCGGTTCTCATTGAGACACTGACGGCACTGGGGGCTGAAGTACGATGGAGTTCATGTAATATTTTTTCAACGCAGGATCAGGCTGCGGCGGCCATTGCGGTAACGGGCGTTCCTGTCTTTGCCTGGAAAGGTATGGACGATGATGAATTCTGGTGGGCGATTGACCAGACGATCGAAGGTCCGAATGGATGGGTTCCCAATATGATTTTGGATGACGGTGGTGATTTAACGCTTCGTATTCATGAAAAATATCCGGCATTGTTGGACGGTATTCGCGGCTTGTCGGAAGAAACAACAACAGGCGTTCATCGTTTATATGAAATGGAAAAAAAGGGAACGCTGAAAGTTCCGGCTATTAACGTGAATGATTCTGTTACCAAATCCAAGTTTGATAACAAATATGGTTGCCGGGAAAGCCTTGTTGACGGCATTCGCCGGGCAACGGATGTGATGATGGCGGGAAAGGTTGCTGTTGTTTGCGGTTTTGGTGATGTGGGGAAGGGCTCTGCTGAATCACTCCGTTCTGCCGGGGCACGGGTTCTTGTGACCGAGATTGACCCGATTTGTGCCTTGCAGGCCGCCATGGAAGGTTTTGAAGTGACAACGTTGGAGGAGGCTGTTGGCAGGTCCGATATTTTTGTGACGACCACGGGCAACAAAGACATCATCACAGTGGATCATATGAGATCCATGAAGGACCGGGCTATCGTCTGTAATATTGGCCATTTTGATAATGAAATTCAAATCGAGCCTTTGCGTAATATGAAATGGCATAATGTCAAACCGCAGGTCGATGAAGTTGAATTCCCCGATGGCAAACGAATTATCATGCTGGCCGAAGGCCGTCTTGTGAATTTGGGTTGTGCGACCGGGCATCCCAGCTTTGTAATGAGTGCTTCTTTTACCAACCAGACATTGGCGCAGATTGAGTTGTGGCAGAAATCAGCAGACTATGAGAACAAAGTCTATGTTTTGCCCAAATATCTGGATGAAAAAGTGGCACGTCTGCATTTGGAAAAATTGGGTATCAAGCTAACGAAGCTGACTCAGGATCAGGCCGATTATATCGGTGTGGATGTTGATGGCCCCTTTAAATCAGAGCAATACAGATACTGATTTGCATAATATTTATTGACATAACATATAAGCCTATGTTACTCCTTTAGCCACAATGTAATTTTATGGCTAAGGAGAGTGTTATGTCAGAACAAAATGGTGCGGACTTCGAACATGTCCCGGAAGAACTAAAGGCAGATGAAACTATTGTTAGTAAAGCTGTTCAGCAGGATGGCGCGGGCTATCCCTTTGATCCTATCGAAGATGCGGCAGAAGTGATTGCTGCTGTTAATCTTTCAGAAAAAGAAAAGGCTGAGGGTAAAGAGAAGAAAAATGGTATTTGGGGCTTGTTAGCCGTTCGCGCTCTAGAAGATGTTCGTGATTATATTGAAAGCGAGCCGTCCAATGAACGCCGGAATGACATATATGCAGAGATCGGTGTTGGCTTTTTTGCTGCTCCAAAGGGGAGCGGCACCATGGCCCGTTTTAAGGGCGGAAAAAGCACGATCAATGGTCTTATTATGGAGCAGTACCGTATTGCTTTTGAAGAGACTGTGGCCGCTGCACAGGAACAAAAAGGTCTAGCTGCTGTTCATACGCTGAAAGAGGCTAAAACCTATCTGGAACAGGCCGTTGCGCCTCATAAGAAAAATCCCGGTAAGAATGTAAACAGGGCGTTGACCCGTTTGGGGTTTCCAGAGGGAACAGCCGGTTTTATACAGCTTATCAAGGATAAATATATTGAAGATGCTCAAATTCATGTTGAAGAAGCCCGTAAGGCAGAGACACCATTGGGAAGCGCTAACCGTTTAGGTATGGCGTTGGATAGTCTTGCCGATGCTGATTTTGATGGTGAAAAACTGTTTGATATGAATAAGGCTGAAACCTACCAGAGCTTTGGTATTGCAAACAGAGCAGAATTTATGCAGTTGAGAAGCAGTAAATATCTGGCGCAGGCAAAACTCGATGTGGAGGGAGATGATTTATACGGTGCTAAATTCCATCTCAGGGATGCTGGGCTTAATGTGGAAACAGACGGGTCTTACAAAAATATTGGATTTAACAGTAAGAAAGCTTTCGATAGTGCTGTTACACAGCAAAACAAGAAACAAGACGCCCTCTTTGCCGCGGCCGATCAGAAACAACCGTCCCGCTGGAAACTAGGATTTGCTTCTTAAGAAAAGATAATTATTAGAGTTAGGGGTGGAGAGGCGTGCGCGTGCGTCTCTCCTATTCTCTTTTCAGCCTTCTTCCAGCTTGTCCTTTCTCTTTCCGCCCTTTACACTCACCACCCGTGAGCACAAAGAAGCAAAATAAACAGAATCTTTTTGACCGATTAGGCAATGTCGTCGGCGCAGGCGCGCCTTTGCGTGCTGAAAAGGCTCGGTTGGAAGCTTTTCTGGACGCTGTTCCGGGGGAGTATTGCGGCTGGTCACCGGATGGTACCGTAGCTTATAGCGAGGGTTTTTGCAGGCTTTTGGGACTGGATGCCGTCAATGATGTGAATGATATTCAAAACAGCCTGTCGCCGAGTGACGCTGCCGTTCTGGAGGGACTATATGTTCGTTTGCAGGAGGAAGATTCCCCTTTTTCTACAACGGTACGGACGGCGGATCAGTCAAAAATTTTAAAACTGACAGGGTCCCGGGGGCATGATTTAGAGGGTCGGGAGCGCTTCGATATTATTTGGCTGGAGGATGTAACGGACCTTCGTGCGGAACAGGACCGGCTGGAAAGGCAGCAAGGTCAAACAGAAGACGAACGTGACAGGCTACAGGCAGCGCTGGATCAAATCCCCATCCCTTTGTGGATGCGGAATGCCAGAACAGAAATTATCTGGTGTAATCGCTCCTATGCAAAAGGTCTCGATACGTCCCCGGCTACAGTCGTTGCCGAGCAAAAGGAACTGTCGCTGAAGGCTGTTTCCAAGCACGCGCCCCTTAAGGCTGCGGGGAAATCTCTGGCGCAGTTGGCTTTTGATAGCGGTAAACCGGAATATGTGAGGTCCCATGTTATTCTTGACGGCAGCCGCCGTCTTATGAATGTTTGTGAAATTCCTCTTTCCTCTGTTGATATGGCTCTGGGAATAGCGCAGGACATTACGCGTGAAGAAGATCTGGAGACGGAACAAAGGCGTTATGCCGCAGCGAATAAGGAATTGTTGGAGCAACTCGGTACGGCTATTGGTATTTTTGATTCAAATGAGCGGTTGGAATTTTACAATTCTGCTTTTTCCCAGCTTTGGGCTTTGGAGGATCTTTATCTTAATACGAAGCCCAAGCTGGCCGATATCATGGAAAAATTGCGTGAAACACAGCGTTTGCCGGAACAGGCTGATTTCCGCAAATTTAAACAGACATGGCTTAGCATGTTTACGCATCTGATTAATCCGCATGAAGATATGCTGTATTTGCCTGATGGTTCGGCTTTGCGAATGTTGGCTGTCCCACACCCTATGGGGGGATTGATGATGACATTCGAGGATGTCACCAGCCGTTTGGAACTGGAATCATCTTATAACACTCTCATTGCCGTGCAAAAAGAGACGCTGGATAATTTATCCGAGGGCGTGGCTGTGTATGGTGGAGATGGTCGCCTGAAGCTTTGGAATCCGGCATTTGCAGGGCTTTGGAAATTAAATCCGGAAGATATGGAGAGTGAGCCGCATACCAGCAAATTAACAGAGAAAATGAAGCTCCGTTTTTCCAAAAAAACGTGGGAAAAGCGTTCTGAAGAGCTTGTTGCTCAAAGTATCGGGCGCAAGATTCGCGAAGGTCGCATGGAGTGCTCTGACGGAACACTGATTGCGTATTCTACAGTCCCTTTGCCCGATGGTGGTGTCTTGGTGACGCATATCGATATGACTGACAGTATGCGTGTTGAGAAAGCCTTGCGTGAAAAAAATGCGGCGCTGGAAGCTGCGGAGCAACTCAAACTCGATTTTTTGGCCAATGTGTCTTATCAGCTCCGCACGCCTTTGAATGCGATTATGGGTTTTTCCGAGATTCTGGACCATGAATATTTTGGCCCTCTGAATAAACGTCAGAAGGAATATACAAAAGGCATGCATGAGGCTGGAGACCGCTTACTGGGTTTGATTAATGATATTCTGGACCTGTCTACAATAGAAGCCGGCTATATGGAGTTGCAACATGATGATGTCGCTATAAAAGACATTGTAGAGAGCATTCATGGTCTAACGGATGACTGGGCCCGTAAGGAAAAAGTAAGTGTAAAACTGGATTGTCCTAAAAACATAGGGACGATTTTAGCGGATGGTACGCGTTTGAAGCAGGTTTTATTGAATCTTGTGCGGAATGCCATTACCCATACGCCGGAAGGCGACAAGATTCTTTTGCAAGCACGGCGCGTTGACGGATTTATAGAAATCAGTGTGACCGATACGGGACCGGGTATTTCGCAGAAAGATCAGGAACGTATTTTCGAGCCTTTTGAGCGTGTTCAGGGGCATTCTGGGCATGGCGGTGGTGCAGGGTTGGGGCTCACATTGGTAAAAAATATCATTGAAATGCATGGCGGTCATGTGTCACTGAAAAGTGAAGAGGGAAAAGGGACAATGGTCACTATTCATCTCCCTCTGGTCCCTCTGGAGCCTGTTTCCCGGCGTAACAAGAAGAAACAACAAATGGCGTCCTAACAGGGTTGCCCCTGACTACAGACAAGTTGCCCATGTTTCCGTTCCCCCTCCTGACTTACGACGGCCATAAATGAGAATGTCTTCTGTAATGGCTGTTTTACAAGAGAAAATAGGGACGATCGTCCGTAATGTGAGCTCAAGTTTGCGCCCTTCATAAAAAGGCCCGTAAGCACAAAATTCTGCCTGTTCTTCCACGGTAAGTCGAAAATTAGAGTTGTGCCGCGCTTTTATACCATCCTGTGTGATGTATATATCGGTTTTAAATGTGCCGACAACCGTATAAGGCGCCTTGTTAATGATGTTAAAACATTGTGGCTCATTCGTTATCTCACCGATCTGGTCACTGGTGTTTGATCCGGTGTTTGATAGTGAGATATTCGTGCCGGAGGGCATGTCCTGCGCCATAGACTGTGCAGGAAAGAAAAAAACAATGGTCAGTAAAACAAAGACAAGCCTCATACGATCATTATACAACATACAGAGGCCGCTTGGCTATAGGGGGAATAATTTAGCATATTGCTATGTTTTTATTTGCAACATTGTAGCCAATCACCTGACCTTAGTTATAAAATAAAGGGATATCCTATCTACCATCGTCATCCCGTTGGCGCACCCGCAAGGGTGCGGGCACGAACGGGATCCGGAAAAGGACAGTCGGCTTGCCGTCCGACATATGGATCCCCGCCGTTTAAACCTTCTTCGCAAAGGCTACGCAAAGGCTACGAAGGTCGCGGGGATGACGGGAATATCTTATTCTTCATGAGAACGGTTATATAAAATAAAGGGATATCTTGGCGCTTTCTGTTATTTGGTGTTAAAAATTCATAATGCATATCACTGCTCATAACGAATCGGATACTGGCGATCTGGCTATAAAAATAGCCGGTCTCTTGCAGTCTGGCGATGTTGTGTTTTTACAGGGCGATCTGGGCGCGGGAAAAACATTTTTTGCCAGAGCATTAATTCGTGCGCTTGCCGATCACTCTGATCTAGACGTTCCCAGTCCGACTTTTACTTTGTTGCAAACTTATGAAACCCGCTCCGGTCCGGTCTGGCATTTTGATTTGTACCGCATTAAAAATGTTGAGGAGATTTACGAACTGGGCTGGGAAGAGGCCCTGACTGACGGTATCCTTCTGATTGAATGGCCGGAACGGCTGGATTTTCTTGCTCCGTCGGACCGTCTTGATGTAGTCTTTGGCCTGTCAGAAAAAAACCCGACACAACGCGATATAACCCTGCATCCTTATGGTGCCTGGAAGGAACGCTTATCAAAGGAACGCTTATCGGATGAAGATTAGACCAAATCATGGTTTTATTTTAGCGGCCGGAAAGGGAACGCGGTTGCGTCCTTATACGGATTATCTACCCAAGCCCCTTGTGGAAGTTGCCGGTCAAAGTCTTATTGACCACGCTCTTGATCATATGGAGTCCGCTTCGGTAGGCCATGTGACTGTCAATCTGCATTACATGGCGGATATGCTGGAAAATCATTTGTTACAGCGCGCCCGGCCCCTGATTAATATTTCACGGGAGGCTGACTTGCTGGATACAGGCGGGGGCATAAAAAAGGCTTTGCATATGGTCGGAGATGCCGCTTTTTATGTCGTGAGTGGCGACTCTCTGTGGACGGATGGTGAGGGACAAACCGCGTTGGACCGGATGGCGGATGAGTGGGATCCTGAAATTATGGATATGCTGTTATTATTGCAGCCTGTCTCACAGATGAAATTAACGCAAGGCGTCGGGGATTACGATTTACAGCCCGATGGTCAGGCCGTACGATCTCTTGATAAGGTGGGCGGTTATATGTGGACGAGTGTGCGCATTGTCAAACCGGCTTTGTTTGATGGTACGCCGTCGGGCCCGTTTTCGTTTCTTGATCTCATGGACCGGGCGGAAAAGACCGGTCGTTTATATGGCCTTGTTCATGATGCTGACTGGTATCACATCAGTACGGCTGAGGATTTGGAGCGTGTGAACGCTTCTTTTAAGGGGCAAAAGAGGTACGCATGAGTACTGAAAATGCTGTACCAACGCTTTATAATATACCGGCAGGCGCCCCCTTTTCCGACTCTCTGGCGGCGGGTTTGTTCAGGCAGACAAAGGCGGACCCTCTTCTTTTAACCTCATATCGTATTTTACTTCCTACAAGGCGTGCTTGTCGTACATTGCGTGAGGCGTTTTTACGTCTGAATAATGGGCAACCTTTGTTGTTGCCGCGTATGCAGCCTCTTGGCGATGTTGATGAGGAAGAATTAACGCTTGAGTTGTTTGGCGCATTATCCGGGCAGGAAAATGCAGAGCTTATGCTTGATTTACCCCCTGTGATCTCACCCTTGCGGCGGCAGATTCTTTTGGCACGTACTGTGATGAAACTGGAGGACTTTTCCCGTTCTCCGGATCAGGCCATGGCTCTTGCTGTCGCTTTGGGACAGTTGATGGACCGTATTCATACGGAAGGTCTTGATATGGGTGTGCTGGCAGATATTGTACCCGATGAATTTGCCGCACACTGGCAGATTACGCTCGATTTTTTGAAAATTTTGAGCGAGCACTGGCCTGTCATTCTGAAAGAGAATGCCGTGATGGAAGGCGCCGAGCGTCGTAATAAATTGCTTGAGGCTTTGGCTGTTCATTGGCAAGACAATCCGCCGGCGACGCCTGTTATTGCTGCTGGTTCTACTGGTTCTATTCCGGCGACGGCCCGTTTACTGAAAGTGATTGCAGAAATGCCGCAAGGTTCTGTGATTTTGCCGGGGCTGGATCAGGGTATGGATGAGGAAAGCTGGCAAAAGCTTGATGATACGCATCCGCAGGCGACTTTGCGGCATTTACTGGTTTATACCGATGTAGCGCGGAATCAGGTGCAAACGTGGCCCTGCCTATCAATGGATGAAGCGTCTTCCTCTATAAATACTGTGCGGCGCTGGCTGGCAACAGAGATGATGCGCCCTGCGGAAACAAGCAAGGCATGGAAAGATTTGTCCTGGCCAGAAGGCGGCCTGCTATCGGATCATGCTGGAGGCCTGCCTCCGGCATTGGCGCAGGTTAAATCTTTTGAATGCGAAACAATGCAGGAAGAGGCGAAATTGATAGCCGCTTTTATGCGGCAGACTCTGGAGATCCCCGGAAAGACGGCGGCGCTTGTGACTCCCGACCGGCGGTTGGCCCGTCGTGTGGCGGCTATATGCAGGCGTTGGGATATAGCGCTTGACGATTCTGCGGGGCAAAGCCTTTTTGATACGCAAACAGGCGGGTTTTTACGGTTATGTACGGCGGTTGCTCTTTCCGGTTTTTCTCCTTCTGTTTTGCTGTCTCTTTTACGGCATAGACTTTGTAGCATCGGTTTGTCCCGAACGGATATGGCACGTACGGTCAATTTTTTGGAAATCAGGGCTTTGCGCGGCCCAAAGCCCGCCTCCGGTATGCAGGGGTTGCGTACGCGCGTACAGGAGAGTCTAAGAGAGGGTGAGGACGAGTTTCTGGAAGGTTTTCTGCTTCACCTTGAGGCTATTTTTCAGCCCTTCATGGATTTATGTGCTGTGTCCGGACGACAAGCCTTCGGCGTGTTTCTTGATGCGCATATTCATCTGGCCGAATCTTTGGCAGCCCAACCGGATTGTGGGGGTGCAGAATGCCTGTGGCGGGGTGATGACGGTGAGGCTGCGGCGCTCTTTCTATCATCATTACGAGAGGATGTTGATGCTTTTCCCCCTGTCAGTGCAGAGGAATACGCCCTGATCATGGAGCAATTGATTAAAACGGTTACGGTGCGCTCTTCTTTTGGTTTGCATCCGCGGCTGTTTATTCTGGGGCAATTGGAAGCGCGTTTAACGCAGGCCGATACGATGATCCTCGGCGGCTTGAATGAAGGTGTATGGCCGCCTGATCCCGGTCACGATCCGTGGCTTTCGCGTCCTATGATGAAAGCGTGCGGCCTGCCGCCGCCGGAGCGCTTTGTCGGCCTGTCTGCTCATGATTTTATTCAGGGTTTTTGCGCGCCTCGTGTGTTTTTAACACGCGCAAAACGTAGTGACGGAGCGCCGACTGTTCCGGCCCGGTGGCTGCAACGCTTGGACACAGTGCTACAGGCAGTTGGTATTGATTCAAAACTTCTTGGAAAAACGTCTTTGCCCTATTTGTCACTCATCCGGGCGCTGGATTTGAATGAAAAACCAGTGCCGTGCCATCGTCCGGCACCTTGTCCCGCTGTCACGCTCAGGCCGCGGGAACTACCTGTTACAAAAATCAAGGACTGGCTTTGTGACCCTTATAGTATTTATGCGCGCTATATCCTGAAATTAAGACCGTTGAGGGATTTGGAGCAACAACCGGATAATGCGGCCCGCGGCTCTTTTCTTCACGACGTTCTGAATGATTTTCTGACAGCCTGCCCTGCCGATTTACCTGAGAATGCTGACGATATATTACTTGATCTGGGGAGTGACCGGAAAAGCCGTTTACCTGATGATCCCGGGTTTTGGGACTATTGGTGGCCGCGTTTTGAACGCCTGACGCGCTGGCTCGTTTTGCATGAGAAAACATGGCGGCAGGGGGCGCGTCCTTTTTTAACGGAAACAAAAGGGACCGTTACATTACCCGGTCCTGCCGGGGATTTTACTCTGACGGCCCGTGTCGACCGGATTGACCGTCTGGCTTCAGGACACTGGGCCATTATTGATTACAAGTCCGGTGGTGCTTTTCGAAAAACGCACATAATAAGCGGGGAGGAACCCCAATTACCTTTAGAGGCTTTGATTCTAAACGAAGGCGGTTTTCCCGGTATAGAGAGCGGAAAAACTTCTTATTTGGGGTACTGGAAGCTGACAGGCGGTCGGGACGAGGGTAATATTGTGGCCGTGGAGCCTGATGAGGGAGAGCAGATTGAACAGGCCGTCAACACGGCACAGGAGGGGTTATGCGCCCTGATCCGGTTGTTTGATGATCCGTCTATGCCTTATTTCAGTCTGCCTGATCCGGATCGTACGCCGCGCTTTAGTGATTATACGCATTTAGCACGGGTGCAGGAATGGTCTGTGCTTGAAGCCGGTGAAGAGGCAGCGTAACCAATGACACAGGATGTTTTGAAACAGAGCGGTAAAGATGACGGGGTTTTTGAGACTCTCGATCCGAGTGAAGCGCAACGTCTGGTCGCGAATCCCGATATATCGGCCTGGGTCAGCGCTTCTGCGGGAACAGGAAAAACAAAAGTTCTGACCGATCGTGTCCTACGCCTGTTATTGCCACGCGAAGATGGCAGCCGGGGCGCGTCTCCGCATAAAATATTATGCCTGACTTTTACCAAGGCCGGGGCCGGGGAAATGGCTTTGCGTGTGAACAAAAAGCTTGGTCGCTGGGCCGTTTTGCCGGATGAAGATTTGAACCATGAAATGGCTGACCTGCTGGGGCGTGCTCCTACGGGTAAGGAGAGGGAGGAGGCGCGAAAATTATTTGCGGCTGTTGTGGATACGCCGGGTGGTTTGAAAATTATGACCATCCATTCTTTTTGCCAGTCTGTTTTGAGCCGTTTTCCACTGGAGGCCGGCTTGCAACCGCATTTCACGGCGATGGATGAGGCTGTTGCGAATGCCTTGTTAGGACAGGCGCGGGATATTGTTCTGGTCCGGGCAAATAAAAACCGAGAAAGCCCCGAAGGGAAAGCTTTAACCGCCATTGCTGCCGAGCAGAATGACAGCCAGTTTACATCTCTGATCCGGGATTTATGCGGGGAACGCCATCAACTGGAAAAGCTTTTGGATATCTATGGTGATGTAGAGGGCATATACCGTGTGATCTATGAAACATTAAACGTAGAACCGGGTACGGATGAAAAAACTATTCTTCTGGCCGGTTGTGCTGATCAGGCTTTTCACGAGGATCGTTTACGCCATGTTTGTGCTGCTTTGGCCGAAGGCACGCTAAAAACCGACCAGCCCAAGGGTATAAAGCTTCAGGAATGGCTTGATGCTGAACCTGAAGACCGTATGGCAGCCTATGACAGTTATCGCAGCCTGTTCCTGACGGGTAAAAATGAGCCGCGTAAAAATCAGATGACGGCGGGTTTGCAAAAGAAACATCCCGGTTATGAAGAGCTTATGCAGCAGGAAGCGGAGAGGGTTTTACAACTCGATGAACGCCGTAACGCCGCTCTTTGCGCTCAATTGACCTGTTCCCTGATTGTCATCGGATATGCCATTCTTCATGAATATAAAACGTTAAAGGATCAACGCGCAGCACTGGATTTTGACGATATGATTAATCGTACATTGAGCCTGTTGCAAATGCCAAATAACATGCCCGGATGGGTGCTGTATAAGCTGGATGGCGGCTTGGACCATATTTTGATAGACGAGGCACAGGATACCAACCCTGAACAATGGGGGATTATCAAGATATTGTGTAACGAGTTTTTTGCGGGCGCGGGGCTTCGTGATGACACAACAAGAACGTTTTTTACTGTTGGTGACAGGAAACAATCTATTTTTAGTTTTCAGCGGGCTGCACCAGAGAAATTTGAAGCTATGCAACGTTATTTTGCAGAGCGCGTACAGCAAGTACAGGGTGGTTGGCTCAATTTGCCATTGCTGACCTCCTTCCGCTCTACGCCCAGTGTTTTGGATTTTGTTGATCGTGTTTTTTGTGAAGAGTCTGTTCGCAAAGGCGTGGAGAGCGCGCCTTTAAAGCATTATAGCCATCGGAAGGACTCTCCCGGTCTGGTCGAATTGTGGCCGCTTTTCACAACAGGAAAAAGTGAAAAAGCCGATCCGTGGCATGTTCCTCTGAAGCCGACGAATAACAGCAATTCATCGACCTTGTTGGCGGAGCATATTGCCGACACGCTACAGGACTGGTTTGAAAGAAAAGAGGTTCTGGCTTCTAAAGGAAGGCCTCTTGACGCCGGTGACATCATGATTCTTGTCCGTCGCCGTTCCGCTTTTGTCACACAGATGATCCGCGCCCTGAAAACACGGAATATCCCGGTGAGTGGTATTGACCGGATGGTTTTGAAAGATCAGCTGGCTGTGCAGGATATAATGGCCTGCGCGCAGTTCGCTTTGTTGCCGGAAGATGATTTGACGCTGGCTTGTGTGTTGAAGTCGCCTTTTATCGGCTGGACGGATGAAGACCTGGAAAAAATTGCACCGCACAGAAAAACATCTCTGTGGGAGGTGTTGCTGCGTTCAGGGGATGATGAAAACAAGACACTCAACTGGTTGCAGTTCTTGAGGCAGCGTTCAGGGCAGGATCATCCTTATGAGTTTTTCAGCGATATTTTACAGCGGCCCTGTCCGGCTGATTCTGTGAGTGGGTTACACGCCATGACGTCGAGATTAGGGGAGGAAGCCATCGATCCTCTTGATGAATTATTAAACATGGCTCTTGGTTTTGAAGCAGATCATATCCCGGCGCTACAGGGGTTTTTATTGTGGCAGATTCAGGGTGATACGCAAATTAAGCGGGAGCAGGAACAGGCCGGCGGCAAAGTCCGCATTATGACGGTTCATGCTTCCAAAGGCCTGCAAGCGCCTGTTGTGATATTGCCGGATACTGTACGTGCGGGACGTACGGCGGGCAGCAATAGCGATCATCGTTTGTTGTGGCCGGATAAGTCAGAGGTGCCCGTTCCCCTGTGGTCGCCGCGCAAGGAGTATGACTGCAAGCTCTATCGTAAGGCTTTGCATCAGATTGAAGATCGTCTGGATGAAGAATATCGCCGTTTATTGTATGTGGCGATGACGCGGGCTGAAGATCGCTTATATATAGGCGGTTATAAGGGCAGAACGGCTCATGAAGAAAGCTGGTATTTCTACATGAAGCAGGCCTTTTCCCATTTCCCGGATAAGGAAACGCTGTCTTTTGAGACATCTAATAATAAATTGACGTCTGAAGGTGGTGAGGAGCAGGATATGTCCCAGGATACATTAGTGTATCGTATCTCAAATGGCTCGCCACAGGCTCTTTCCGACTTTGTTGCCGGAGATTCTGCCGTTTTGGAAAAAGAAATCGACCTTGCTGATTCATCCTGTGACTGGCTCTTTACAGCACCGGCGGCTGAGCCGGACCCGCCTCAGCCTTTGATTCCGTCGCGTCCTTCGGTTTCAGAAGAGCCGCCCGTTGCTTCACCACTGTCCTCTTCCCATTTACATCGTTTCAAACGAGGCACGATGACGCATAAATTACTGCAAATCCTTCCCGATCTGTCTCCTGAAAAACGCCGCCGGGCCGCTACGGCGTTTGTTGCTCAGCCCGGTCATGGGCTGCCGGAAGAGATACAGACCGACATTGTAAAGGAAATAATGGCCATTCTGGAAGATGAGGCCTATGCCCCTCTTTTTGGTCCCGGTTCTCTGGCCGAAGTCCCTGTGACGGGGCTTATGGGGTCAAATTTGGTGAGTGGTGAAATTGACCGCCTGTTGGTGACGGATGATGCGGTCTGGATTGTGGATTACAAAACAAACCGTCCGCCGCCACAGAAGGAAGAGGCAATTCCAGAGCAGTATAAATTTCAAATGAAATCTTATAGCGACATTGTTGCTAAAATATATCCTGGCCGGTCTATAAGGTCTTTTTTGCTTTGGACGGATGGGCCGCGTTTGATGGAATTGCGTGATCTGTAGATTGTTATCAACTATGCCCTCTTGACCGCCCCCTTGACCTGATGATTTTTTAGACCATACTTAATGGAAGTTATGTTTTGATCCCTGAAGGAAAGGTTTTGTGTAATGTCTAGTGTTGCTGTTGACGATAACGATTTTGAGAATGAAGTTTTGAAGGCTGACGGCCTGGTTATGGTTGATTTTTGGGCTGAGTGGTGCGGCCCTTGTAAGACGATGTCACCTCTGGTTGATGAACTGGCCGGAGAGATGGGCGAAAAGATCAAGGTCGTGAAGGTTAATATTGATAGCAGCCCTGAATCACCTACAAAGTACGGTGTACGCGGCATTCCGACTTTTATGATTTTCAAGGACGGGCAGGTTGTCGATACACGTGTCGGCGGCATGGGGAAAAGTCAGCTTTCTGAATGGGTTGAGTCGGTCCTTTAGCCTTGTTTTCAAAGGGCACTACAGAAAATATAAAGCCACTCGAAGCGGAAAGAATGCCTGTTGATAGCCATTCTTTTCTGCGGTGGTTCTTTTTCTTTTTGGCCCCTTATAAGGCGACGTTTATCTTTTATTCCGTTTTGCGGACGCTTCGTTTTACTGTGCTGGCGATGATGCCTTTCGCCATAGGGCGTATTATAAACGCTTTCGAGACGGGTACGGCGTTTGATGCGCCGGAGAAGTTTGCTTTGATGCTAGCGACGTTTATAGCCGTTTACGGGGTGTTTTTACTCTCTGTCATCGTCTTTACCCGCGAAGCGGTAACGGAAGATCGTATGATACGCGGTCTAACTCTGTTTAGTGTCCGTCATATGAATGCTTTGCCGCTGGGGTGGCATGAGGCGCAGGGGTCCGGTAGTAAAATCCAACGTATTATCACGGCCCGCAATGCTCTCAAGAGCCTGTATAGCCTGTATAAATGGCATTTTATGCGCTTGGCGGGCAGCCTTGTTGGTATCATCCTGTCAGTTGTTTTTATTCAGGCTCCGCCTTATTTTCTGTTGCTTTATCTGGGGTTTGTTACCAGTTTTTGTGCCTCTGCTCTGTATCTGGCGCGGCCCTTATCAGCACTGCATAACCGTCACAATATTCTGCTGGAGAAATTAATGGCGGGTGTCTATGAATTCGTGAGTGCTGTACGGACAGTCAAAGCCTTTCACATGGGAGATTATATTCAGCGGCAAGCCCATCGTTTTGAAGGCGAGGGGCATGCGGCTATGCATGATGTTTTTAAGATCACCTATATGAAATGGACGATTTTAAACGCGATAGGTCTGTTTTGGATCGTTGTTTTTCTGATTGTGTGCTCAGCGGGCGTTTATCAGGAATGGCTTACAATCGGTGCTTTTGCGACCTGTTTCTTTCTGGCGAATGAGCTTTGGCATACGCTGGAGCAGACGGTTTATATACAGGATGAATTCTACGAGTACCGCAACGGGTTGATGCGCTTGACGGAAACATTGAAGGAACCGCCTCAATCACTGGATATTGAACCGGCACACAATTTACCGTCTGATTGGCAGAGTATATCTTTTGAAGCGGTTGATTTTTCCTATCGGGATCAGGATTTACCGGCCCTCCATAACATAAAGCTGCGCATCAAACGCGGTGAGAAAGTCGCGCTGGTCGGGAAAAGCGGTGCCGGTAAATCGACATTGGTCAAATTATTGATGAAACAGATGTGGCTGGAAACCGGAAAAATTACCGTGGATGATCTTGACCTGAAGCAGGTGAGTAGTGAGGAATGGCTGAATAACATCGGTTTTGTCCCACAGGACGTTGAGCTATTTAACATGACTATTCGTGATAATATCCTGTTGGATCGTGTGGATATTGCTGAAGACCTTTACAAGGATGTTTTAAAGCAGGCGGCTTTGGAAGAGTTTATCGCTGATTTGCCTGAAGGCGATCAAACCATGGTGGGGGAGCGCGGGATCAAGCTGTCCGGCGGGCAAAAACAAAGGCTGGGTATTGCACGCGCTTTGGTCCGGCAGGCCGCGTTGATTATCTTCGATGAGGCGACATCGTCACTGGATAGTCTTTCGGAGCGGGCCATTCAGGACGCTATCGAGCGCTCTTTTGCCGGGAAGACGCTTCTTGTGATTGCACACCGGCTTTCCACCGTACGTTATACGGACCGGATTATTTTGCTGGAGGGAGGCCGTATTGCTGAAGAAGGCACTTTTGATGAATTGCTCGCTAAAGAGGGGCGTTTTGCAGCGCTCTGGACTCTACAGTCTGAAGGGTTTAGCGAAGAGAATGTGGCTGTGGCCTACTAAATTCTATTTCCGTGGCAAAATGTCCTTGAACTAGTCATGGACATTTAAGCATGAATTTCCTAAGCTTCCCCCATATTTTCCACATCCCCAGACGAGGAGGGCAAAACCATGGCCGACCTTTTTGACAACCCATTAGGAACAGATGGGTTCGAGTTTGTTGAATATGCAGGCGATCCCGTTTTTTTGGACAAGCTTTTTCGTGATTTTGGTTTCGTACCGGTAGCCAAACATAAGAAACACGACATAACCCTGTACAGGCAGGGTCAGATCAATTTTTTACTGAATGCGGAACAGGCAGGACAGCCCTCTGCGTTTGTCGGTGATCATAAAGCGGGAGCCAACGCGATGGCTTTCCGCGTTAAGGACGCCCGGTTTTCTCATGCGGAAGCTTTAAAACGTGGCGCGGAAGATGCTGCTGGCGAAAAATGGACGAGTGCCGTGCCGGCCATTAAAGGGATTGGCGGGACGTTACTTTATATGGTCGATAGTGAGTCTCTTTATGAAGAGGAATTTGCCCCGATTGAAGGGGCAGGATCAACTGAAGGTGTTGGTCTGACTTATATTGATCACCTGACTCATAATTTATATCGCGGTAACATGGATAAATGGGGCGGTTTTTATGAGACGATTTTTAACTTCCGTGAAGTTCGTTATTTTGATATCGAAGGCAAGCTGACGGGCTTGAAAAGCCGGGCGATGACCAGTCCTTGCGGAAAAATACGTATACCGTTGAATGAATCTTCGGATGACAAATCTCAGATTGAAGAATTTTTGAAACGTTTTAACGGTGAGGGTATTCAGCATATTGCTCTGGCCACAGACGATATATTTAAAACGGTTGATGCCATGAAAACGCATGATGTGCCGTTTCAGGATACAGCGGACACATATTACGAAAAAACTGATGCACGCGTGCCCGGTCATGGTGAGGACTTGTCTGCCTTGCAGGAGCGCCGCATCTTGATTGACGGCGCACCGACGGAAGGACAAGGCCTTTTGCTGCAAATTTTTACACAGGACGTGATCGGCCCCGTCTTTTTTGAAATTATCCAGCGCAAGGGCAATGAAGGCTTTGGCGAAGGGAATTTTCAGGCTCTGTTTGAATCGATTGAACTGGACCAAATACGTCGTGGTGTTCTGGATGAGCAGGAAGAAGAAGCGGTAACGGCTTAATTAAGAAGGAGAAGGTTTTAATGAAACTAGCGTCATTAAAAGAAGGACGGGACGGGCTTTTGGTCGTTGTTGACCGGCATTTGAAGATATATGCGCCGGCGATCGGGATTGCGGATACGATGCAGCAGGCTCTTGATAACTGGGGTGTCGCCGGAACGAAATTGCACGAGCTGTATGCCGAACTGGAAGCCGGACGGATTGAGGATGCAAAGGTTTTTGATCCGAACCAATGTTCTTCTCCCTTGCCGCGGGCTTATCAGGTTTTGGATGGCAGCGCCTATTTGAATCATGTGCGGCTGGTGCGTCAGGCGCGTGGGGCGGAAATGCCGCCGGAGTTTGAACATGATCCGCTGATGTATCAGGCTGTGTCTGACACAATATTGGGGCCGACTGATCCTGTGCCGGTTGGCAGTGAGGAATATGGCATTGATTTTGAAGCCGAAGTGGCTGTGATAACCGATGATGTGCCGATGGGTATTACGCCGGAGGATGCCGAACATCATATCAAGCTCATTATGTTGATGAATGATGTGTCTTTGCGCGGGCTAATTCCCGTCGAACTTAAAAAAGGTTTTGGTTTTCTGAACAGCAAGCCACCGAGCGCCTTTACACCTGTGGCGGTGACGCTGGATGAGCTGGGTGATAAATGGGACGGCGGCAAGCTGAACTTACCGCTTATCAGTACACTGAACGGTCAGGAAGTAGGGCGCCCCAATGCCGGTATAGAAATGCAGTTCGATCTGCCCACCCTGATTGCTCATGCGGCGAAAACAAGACCGCTGGGGGCCGGTACAATCTTGGGGACGGGGACGATCTCCAACAGCGACCGGAAGGCAGGTGTTAGCTGTCTGGCCGAAACCCGGATGATTGAAACGATTGATGGTGGCAAACCGGAAACGCCCTTTATGAAATTTGGCGACAAAATCCGGATTGAAATGAAGGACGCGCAGGGCAACTCTATTTTTGGCGCGATTGAGCAGGAAATTATACCCTATAGCTATGGCGTTGCCGTACCGCAGCGTAAGCTGGCTTTATAAGTTACTATATAAAATACAGGAGGTTTAAAGATGACACCGGGAGCAGAACACGCCTTTTTAGAAGCCCAGACGATGGAGGAATGTATTCTCGATCAGAATTGGGATCAGTATACGCAGGAAGAACACGATATCTGGAAGGTCCTGTTTGATAGGCAGGCAAAAATTCTAAAACCCCGTGCCTGTGAGGAATATTTATATGGGTTGGAGGCTTTGGGCATTACCGCCGATAACATTCCGAATTTTGACCGGATGAATGAAAGGCTGCACAAGCTGACAGGCTGGGAAGTTGTCGCTGTGCAGGGGCTTATTCCTTCAAAACCGTTTTTCAGTATGCTGGCGAATAAAAAATTTCCGTCCGGGAATTTTATCCGCAAAAAAGAGGAACTGGATTATCTCGAAGAGCCGGATATTTTCCATGATGTGTTCGGCCATGTGCCGCTTTTGACCAATCCCGCTTATGCGAATTACATGCATGCCTACGGTAAGGCCGGTGATGATGCGATTAATAACAAGGGTGTGAAGTTTTTAGCGCGCCTGAACTGGTACACAATCGAATTTGGCCTGATTAAAAAAGATGACGGCTTGAAGATTTACGGGGCCGGCATAGCGTCCTCTTTCGGGGAGTCAAAATATGCGCTGGATGATCCGTCATCTAATTACCTTCAATTTGATCTGGAGCGTGTTTTACGCACCGGCTATTACATTGATGATTTTCAAGCCACTTATTTCGTGGTTGATAGCTTTGAAAGCCTGTTTGAAGAGGCTGTAAAAACGGCCTTTGTTCCTCTTTATCAGGACTATCGGGAAAAGCCGACTTTGTCCCCGTTTGAAATTTATGAAACGGATCAGGTTATTCGTGAAGGAACGGGTGAATATTGGGCCGGGTTTTCTGACATAAAAACGAAGCTGAAATAGCTCTATAGAAATATAGTCATTTCGCTTAAGAGTAAGATAGTCTCGTCACCCCCGCGATCCTGCGATAGCAGGATAAGAACGGCGGGGGTCTGGTTATGAGCGCCGCTGCGCACTTTGTTTTGCCGGATGCCCGCATAAAGCGGGCATGACAATGTCTTATTTTTAACGAGAACGGCTATAAAAAAAAGCCGGACTTTGCAGCCCGGCTTTTCCTACTCTCAGAACGAGAACTCTATTTACGAAGCACCGGGGCTTTGTGTTTTTTTCTTACGCGGGGCCGCTTTTTTCGTTGTTTGTGGTGTGTCGTCTTTATTGTCATTGTCGGCACTTTGAGCACCTTTAAACTCCATGACAAGTTTAACGTCACTCTTGATACCATCCGGATCATCCTTCTTAGCGGAGTCTCCTTGTGTCAGGGCCTTATGAGCCGTGTCTTTGGCAGCAGTCAAAACCCGCTGGTTGCGCACATGGTCAAGATTGGCCTGTGCCTTGACGGCGTTTATGGCAGATTCTTCAAGACGTTGGAACATTTCTTCATTGTTATTATCCACGTTTTCGAAGAAGTCCGATAGTTTATCGGCCTGTTCTGCGGCACGGTTAAGGGTTTCAATCACTTTTTCCGGATCCTGCGTACCATTTTGTGAGTTTATAATGGTATCGGTGATCAATTCCTGAATGTCCTGCCCGTACAGTGTAACATTATCAAGGTGGGCATTGAGGTCATCCATGGTTTTGGATGTGTCTGAAAGCCACAGGATCAGCGCGGCATCCGCATTGACGGCGTTCCACTGTTTCAGGGAATGTGTCAAATGGTTGTCCACGGCTTCATCCAGAGCCTGAAAGTGATTTTTCAGGGTTTTAAGCTGGGCTGTGTTCCCCATGAAAGAAAAGCGCTGTGTTGCTACTCTCCGAAGGCGGGTCTTCAGTCTGGCTAGAGCCTCACCCACTTCGTTCATGCGTGCCCGGGAAATCTCACCGGGTTTTTCTTTCGCGGCTTTTTCAGCTTCCAGATAATCCTTTTCAGACACACGGAGAATAATTTCATTCAGTGCGCCCATAAGAAGGGATATGTTTTTATAGGACTCAATTCGTTGTTTACCGAATTCATTAACCATATCTATTTTTTCCGGAATACGTTCGGCTAGCTCTTTTAACGAAGATTCATAATTGTTAAATGTGAGCGTTGCATGACGTAAAGCATCTTCAATTTCTTCACGGCTTTCCAGTATTTCTTCTTTGTCGCGCCGGAAGAAGTTTTTCACGGGGTTAGCAAAATATTTTGCCAGAGCGCCCCCGCCGGCACCAAGCGCTGTACCTATGCCCGGTGCGATCATCGTACCAACGGCAGCACCGCTCAGTTCGGCTTTATGGTTGCTGGCAAGGTTGGTCGCTTGTTGTTTGGCATAGTTTTTAAGTCGCCCGGCTAGTTCGCCCAACCCTTCAATATCTTGCGTACCATCTGTTATAATGTCTTTGAGTTCGTCCCTGAGGGTGCCATCGTCTCTGGCATCCTGAACGATTTGCGTGGCGACTTTATCGAGTTCATCTAAAAGAGTGGCACCGGAACGGGACACGCTGCGATGATTATAGGGATCCATTTCTTCGATAAATTCATCCATAGTGGCTTTGCTTTTTTCATCAAGATCGGGGTCGCGATAATCAGGAACTTCCATCATATTTTTGTTGGGGGCTTCTTCTGCCTTTTCCTGCGTATCATCATTTGAGGCTTCAGGAGCTTCATTAGCTTCTGAAACAATTTCAATTTCATCGTCTGCAACGTCGATGATCTCGGGGTCTTGCTTTTTAGTTTTCTTCTCCATTGTCTTATACCTTTCTCGTTTCTGTTCTGTAGTTGTCGGTTGTTTAATGTTGTATCACCGGGATCATTTATTACATAATGCATTTACGTAACGCAAGCTTTTTTTTATATTTTTTCGTCCGTAAAAAAGGTAAGTATTTTCAGACGGTTATATATTTTTTTGATGAAGGTGTTATTTTTTTATATGGTTAAACTTGCGATAAAACCATGTTTACATTTTCATAACAAGCTGAGTTGCATCAAAATTAGCTAGTTATGAAAAATAAAATCCGACAAAAAAGAAACTTTAATGGATGGCCTGACTTTGCAGATCCAGAACAATGCGGTAATCGTTATTGCCATTGGCCTTTAAAACGGTTTCAGACAAAACAGAGGAATCATGCTTCAACTGGATAACGACTCGGCTACCTCTTCCACCTTCCATGGGCTGTACATTATAGGAGGCAAACAGGGGATCCTTCCCTGATGCCCACGAACGCTGACCGATCCATCCTGCTTCGGGGAGTTCAATAATCAGCAAATCTTCTTCATTGTCGAGGTCATAGCGGTAGGAGGCCGGGCCGCTAACATCCAAAACAATCCTTGTTTTGTGTTTGTGATGGCCTATACGCAGGCGCTTGACTTGAGCCTCACCTGAAATGGCTTGCACAGTTTGTCCTCCAGAGGATTTCCGGGCCGTAGGAGGAGAGGTGTGTCTTGTTTCCGGTACATAGGGGCTTCCTGCCCCTGTATGTTGCAGAGATTGGGGCGCCGCAACGGCTTTTGGAGAGAGAGATGTACCGGAGGATGGTTCTTTTTGCAGGAGAATTTCGAGTTGGGTGACGAGCGCCTGAATATCATGTTCTATGGCAACGAGCCGTTGTACAGAGGGCATAACGGTTTTTAGGTCGCGTTGCATCAGGATAACAGCCCTTTCGACCTTTTCAACGCGGCGAAGCGGGTCGTCCAGATCGCCTGCGAAATAAGTTTTAAGATTAAAGCCCAGAGAGCCCAGAGAGCCGCCGGGCTTCGCTTCCAGAGGCTTAACAGATTGTAAGGGATCGGGGGCGCCGGTATGGGGATCGCGCAAGGGGGGGAGGGGATCCATGGACATGCCGTCTTCGGATGCCGGGCGAGCGAGTAAGCGGGGATCAAGGGATTCCGGGGCGTTTTTCATTTTTTCGGTGCGGGTTGTGTGGGTAGGGGTGGCGTTATTATGGAAAGGTGAAGGGCCACAACCGACTGTTGCCACAAGCACGAAGCTTAATAGAAAGGTCGTATAGAAAACATTTTTTACTTCCCGAAGGCGACTTGAAAGCCGCCTAGTGCCGAATGGCATAATGGAAATCCCGAATAGTTAGAACTCTAGTATCCAAAAGCGAAAATGATTCACCCCTCTATAGATTACGGGGAACGGGATTCCGCGTCAACAAAGCATTGGATAAGCCTGTGGATTGTTAAGGGATTGATTCTAGGGCGTTACTGTTACGTTGTAGCCGCCATTGAATGCATCATCTGCATAAGTGACACCGCTGCCACTGCTGCGCATGGTGGCGCCGACCTGAAACGTAAGCCCCCCGCCGGCATCCATCGTGATGGGCGTGGCCGGAAAAGAAAAGGTGTTGACCGTGGTAAAGCTTGGGCCGGTTCCCCCAACGGGAGCAAGTGTTGCTGTTGTAACGGCAACATTCACAACCTGAAAGGGTGCGTATCCTGATACGGTGTAGCTGCCGCATGTGGGATTGATATGATGTAGATATTTAGGATCCGCCGTAAAGCCGCCACAATTAGCATTCAATTGTAGGTCGACTTGCGTGCTGTTATCGGCCAGAACAACTTTGCCGAAATTGATTCGGGAGTTCTCTACAAGAACTTGAGCCTGCACAGCGGACCCATTGCCAATTATGGCAACAAAGAGTAGAAAACAAAAAAACCGGAGAACGCTCATGGCTCTAATATGACCTCGTCTATAATTTTTTTCTTCATATCATCCTTATAGAGAACCCGGATACGCCCCCCCCCTGCCGGAATTTCGGTCAGGGGGATTTTTACATCCCTGCTATCCAGTTCGTGGAACATATTGAGGTTGTTGCCTACCCCTATTTCCCTGATTTCACCATTGCCGTCGGGCTCCCACAGGACTTGCAGGGCACCGAAAAGCCCGCCATTGCCTGATCGGTTCAGTTTGAAGTGCAGCTCCGGGCTTCCCGATGCGGTCTGATAGCCTTGCAGGAAGTTTATATCACTGATCTTAACTTCTGTATCAATCTTGCCTTGATTTACAATGACGGGAACAACAACACCCAGATTGGTTCGTATGGCAACCTGAGGACCGCCTTCCTCACCGCTGACAGATTCTTCATCATCATTGGCAAATCGTGTTGCTTTGATGTGGAAGCGGTAGGCGCCCTCCGGCAGGTCAGGGGGGCGGCGGACTGATATACGGATAGTCTGACGCCCCTTTGGCGGCAGTGTAAACTGGCGGGGTGAGAGTCTGATATGTTTCGTCGGGTCAAATTGCGAATCAAGCGGTGTCTCAAGGGTTTCGTAGGCCCCATCAGATTTAAGGCGGTAATGAACAACTTCTATCCGTATGGTTCCCGGTTTGTCTGTTTGGTTCAAAAGTGTAATTTCACCGCTTCTTTCCCGTGAATCGATTAAAACCCGGGTGGGGGTGAAGTCAATACGTGCCCAGGATTGCGTAGAGAGGGTTAATAAAAAAATGAAGCAAAAAAATGAAGCGAAAACTCTGCGAATCATATGACGGACTCCCGATGCCATTCTCATTGTTGAATGACGGTAATATAAAGCAAAAAACCCCACCTGTCGAGCAGGCGGGGTTTTTATAAAACCATTTTCACGGATTTTATGGTGCTTGTTCGTTAATAAGCAAATACCACGTCAAACGATCCGGCGTGAACGGTGTCCGTGTATGTTACACCAAGCTGTGTTGCGATCTGCGCACCAAAGGCAATGGTATTTGTGCCCGCAATATCAAGCGGAATAGCAAACGGTGTGGCCACAACAACAGGCGCTTCAACAGCAACGTCCACAATGTCATCATAAGTGAAGTTTTGCAGCGTGAAGACGGAGGCACCGTTGATGGGGTCGACTACGTTCGTTACCGTGACATTAATGTTGGCGCTCGGCGCACCATTTGTAATGTCAATGGATGTATTGGCCAGACCGACAGGACTAACGATGATAATCCGACCGGCAGGAGCAACACCGGAAACGATAGCGCCCTGTGCTCCGGCAGAATCAACAATAGATGACGCAGCCGCACCAATACCGGTTTGAGCGAAGGCAACAATTGTACCCCAGTTAATGTTTGATGTTACGTTCAGGGTTACAGCGTTTTGAACAGTCACTGTGGCCGTAGATGCCGCAGTCTGCGCCTGTGCGTCCGTAGAAAGTCCTAATACGCCACACATAGCCACTGCCGCAGCAGTGTATTTTAGTTTCTTTAAAGTAAGCATGCTTGGTCTCCTCGTTCCTTGAGGTTAAAGTTAACAACGAAAATAGTATACTATCTATAACACAAGAAAAAGATTAAATCATGATTAAAATTTCCTTGTCATAAA
>JAJFGQ010000067.1 GCA_021776075.1 Alphaproteobacteria bacterium
GCCCCTTCCCAGTATGATTGACGACTGGGAAAGCTATTGGCAGGACGGTATGACAAAATATGAAATCATTAAAAAGATTGAAGACAACGAAGTGTCTTTAAGACCACAGGGAAATTTCGTAGTGGGGAGTGCAGTGGGGACTATGTGTTCGTAGTGGGGAGTGCAGTGGGGACAGCAGTGGGGACACAATAACTATTGTGTCCCCGGACTATCCGACCCGCCGGAAAAACCGCCTGATGTTTCTTGTGCCCCGGCCTGTGAAGCCGCAAAGACAAAAGAAACCAGAATTCCTAAAATCATAAAATACTGCGTCATAATCTAACCTCTCTTTCAACCGGGGACACAATAGTTATTGTGTCCCCCATGCATTTTGTGTCCCCCATGCATTTAATTTCCCCAATCCGTCCAGGCGCTCCCGTTGCAAAACTGCACAACCCCGCCCGGCAGGCCGGGCAGAGCATTTATCTCCGCCGCGCTCAACACCCGGTTGTAAACACGGACATCATCAATTTCACCATCGAAATGTTCACTGTTGACGTGCGAGGCTCCAATAACAAAATCATGCGTGCTGGAGGCTGTCGCCGTAGCACAAGCAGAGTAATCAAGAACCGTTGCTGTGGCTGTTCCACAAGTTCCGGCAACTTTCGTTAAACTCTGGGCCGTGCCATCGACGTAAAGCTGAATTGTTTTTGCGGTTTGATCGAATACTGCGGCTACATGATACCACGTTCCGTTGCTGATAACACTCGTGGTGGTGTCGGCGACCGTGGATGTTCCTTTTGAAGTTCCTGTTGTGCCAGCTTCCAGTACACCGTTTCCGATCCACATTGAGTAACCACCGCCGGCCCAGCCCCAATGACCTTTCGAGAAAGGACGTGATAGGGAGACCGCATCGTTAGTGTTGATCCATGCCGACATTGTAAAGCTTTGCGTCGTACCAAAATCAAGTTCACCGCCGGCGGGATCGCCTATGATCACCCAGTCATTGGCCCCATCAAAACTTAGGGAGCCACCTACGGATCCAGAAACCCAGTTCGGTGTGGGATCTGCTGGAAAACTGGTCAATGTGCCGTCATTTGACCCGCCAGTATCTGCAGCTGTTGAGATGTTGCCAGACTCATCCAGTTTCCAATGACCAACCAGCCCGGTTGTGATGTCTTCACTACTGCCATAGCGCATCGCGCCGGCCAGCCCGGCGTTGCATGTTCTGGTGTCATTGCCTATCACCAGCCCCCCGCCGTTTAAGCGCGCCTTCGGCACGGCGCGGGGGTGACAACATAGTGTCTTATTCTTAATGAAAACCACTATAGCTATTTTATCATATTCAGAAAATGAGTCTGAAGGCCTATAAAAGCCGGAAACGGGTGCAGAATAACGGAAACAGGGACAGGTTCCAGATACCCCTTAAAGCGGCCCTTGGTCAGAAATTCCTCATAAAAACGGGACTCGCCGAAATAATCACCGAGCTGTGTGGCGATACCGCCGGCGATATAAATACCGCCATGCGCACCCAATGTGAGCGCCAAATTCCCGGCCACACTGCCGAGAAAACCCAGCATCATATCCAACGCCTCAACACAAAGCGGACAGCTTTTATCCAGCGCGGCGGCGCTGATATCCTCCGGTGTACGATCCGGCATATCCGCATTGGGGACACAATGGTTATTGTGTCCCCGATCAAGTGAGTCCTCCAAAATCCGCAGGGCATTATAAATATTCACAAGCCCCTTACCCGAACAAACCCGTTCGGCAGATATATGGCTGTATTTTGCTTTCAGGAGAGTTTGAAACACGTCGAATTCCCGCTGTGTTTTAGCCGGCATCGTAACGTGCCCGCCCTCCCCCGGTGCCGCGCGGTAATGCGTTCCATCCCAAAACAGGGACGCAACACCCAGCCCCGTACCCGGCCCGATCACCCCGACAGGCGCCTGCGGTTTCGCTTTACCGCCACCGATTTGCCGGATATCTTCCGGTTTCAGATACGGCACAGACAAGGCAATCGCTTCAAAATCATTGAGCAATGCCAGTCGCTCCAAACCCAGCGCGGATTTTGTCTCCGCAACGGAAAAGGACCAGGCATTATTAATCACATCAAAACGATCACCCGTCACCGGCCCGGCCACCGCAAAAACGGCTTGTTTGGGGACGGGGCATTTAAGGCGCTTGAGATAAGCCTGTGCAGCCTCCACAAGACCGGGATAATCAGCGCATTTTAAAATGTCTTCGCTATGGATTCCGCCATCGTCCGCTATGGCAAACCGTGCATTCGTCCCGCCAATATCAGCAATAAGACCTGCCATACCTAAATCACCTCTTCCCATGATTTTGAAAGCCGCATGGCAGAGTTAATCAACCCCACCATGGAATAAGTCTGCGGAAAATTCCCCCACAGCTCCCCGGTTTCAAAATCCATATCCTCGGACAACAAACCAACATGATTGCGCCGCGCCAAAATCCACTCAAAACGCTCCCGCGCCTCATCCTCACGCCCGATCGCCGCCAGCGCATCAATGTACCAGAAGGTACACACCGTAAAGGCAACATCCATTTTGCCAAAATCATCTTCACAGACATAACGATATAAAAGGCCGTTATGAACCAGTTCCTTTTCAATGGCTTCTACCGTTTTGACGAATTTGGGGTCTTTGGCATCAATGAATCCGACTTCATGAAGCAATAACAGGCTGGCATCCAGATGCTCACCGTCAAACGGTTCCACAAATGTTTGCTTTTCCTCATTCCATGCCCGCGCCATGATAACGGCATGCATTTTATCGGCTTTATCGCGCCAATAGGCGCTCCGGTCTTTCAAATCGAAACGTTTCGAAATCTTTACAAGCCGGTCACAGGCGACCCAGCACATCACGGCGGAAAAGGTATGCACGCGGCCAATCGTACGGAATTCCCAGATACCGGCATCCGGCTGGTCAAAGTTTTTTATAGCGCTTTCCCCGAATTTCTCCAGCCAGTGAAAATCATCAATCGTGCCGGGACGCATAAGACGCCGGTCAAAAAATGCCCGCGTCAAAGCGAGAATAACGCTGCCCCATGAATCATTCTGCTGCTGCACATAAGCCTGATTACCCACGCGCACCGGTCCCATACCGCGATACCCGCGCAAATGCTCGGCTTCGCCCTCTTCTATTTTATCCTGCAATGAAATACCGTATAGAGGCTGCAACTCTTCATCCTCAGCCATCAAAGCCGCATTCATCAGAAAGCGCTGGTAATCCTCCATCGTCCTTGTAATCCCCAGACGGTTTAGCGCATTCACGACAAACAGGGAATCCCGTAGCCAGCAATAGCGGTAATCCCAGTTACGGGCCGAATCGGGTGACTCAGGAATAGAGGTGGTCATCGCCGCCACCACGGCCCCGGTTTCCTCAAAGGTACACATTTTCAAGGTAATCGCTGCCCGGATCAAAGCATCCTGCCACTCGAACGGCAAATCCAGATTGCGGGTAAAATCCCGCCAATAACGAATGGTATTTTCCTGATATTTCCGGCCTGTGGCCTCTATATTCTCCCTCAGAGACTCATCCGGCCCCAGAATAAACGTGTATTTCCGGTCCAGCATGAAGGGCACTTCTGCGCCTATATAGCTTATCGGTGCATCCGTCGACAACCTCAGCGTCAATGAAGGCGAGACAAAGCGGACATGGTTCCCGCCCCGCGTTACCGTCGGTGCGGCGGCGCCATACTCAAAACGGGGATGGAGAGAAACCCGCACACGCGGCGCACCTTGCAGCGGTTCAATCACCCGGCATATCGTACTTGGCTTGAAAAAACGGCCGTAATGGGCATAGCGCGGGGCTATATCCGTAATCTGAACAACACCGCCCTGCGTATCATAAAGGCGGGTCACGAGAACGGCTGTGTTCTCAATATATTCCTGCTCGGACCGTTCAAAATCGACCAGATCAAATCCCCAAAAACCGTCTTCGGCAAGTTTATCCTCCGGCGTTTTAGCGTCATTAACCAAAGAACAAAAAACGGGGTCGCCGTCAAAATGAGGCATACACGACCACACAACCCGCCCACGCTTGTCTATCAGTGCACTGAACGCGCAATTACCGATCATAGCCAAATTTAGATCGTTCATATTTTGAGGACCACTTGTTAGACGTTAATGTCTCCGGTATATTTTAGAATACCGGTTTAGTTTACAAGCAGAAAGTTTATGGCCAAAATCCTGATTGCAGAAGATGATACCTCCATGTGCCACTTTTTGGCTATGGCCCTCAAACGGGCAGGACACGATGTAGAAGCCTGTGAAGACGGACTCACCGCCCTCGCCGCTCTGGAAAAAGAAACAGATTTTGACATGTTGCTGGCCGATATCGTTATGCCGGGCATGGACGGCATTGAACTGTCACAAAAGGCAACGGCCCTGCTGCCGGATTTAAAAGTCATGTTTATCACGGGTTTTGCCGCCATAGCGCTCGGCGAACGCAACCCGGACCACAACAACGCCCACGTTCTTTCAAAGCCTTTTCACCTGAAGGAACTGGTTGATCAGGTCGAAACGCTGCTCGCTGCATAAAAGACTTGAAAAGCACCCCGTTTCTCATTACAGCTTACCGGGACAGCTTAGCAGAATGAAGGGGCGCGTAGCTCAGTGGGAGAGCACCTCGGTGACATCGAGGGGGTCGTAAGTTCAATCCTTACCGCGCCCACCATTTACCCCAACATCCACATTCATTGACAGCCGCACATGACCGTGCTAGCCGTTAAACGGGTGCGCACAATAAGAACTTCAATTCATTTCAAGACAGCAGGGAAATTCAAAAGATGGGAAACTTTCTGCTCAGTATAGCTTTGCGGGCGCATGAAGTGAGTTTTGCCTGTATCACCAACTTCCTTCACCGGTTCAAGCCGTGTGCGGGTGGCGACAATGCCGACGGGTGCGCTGACAACATTGGCAGAGGCATAAAGCGCCTGCGTTATCCTAAATGAAGCTTCGCTGAGAGGTGTGTCGGGCGACTCGTCGAACGCTCTGGTTCTATAGCATTCGATAACGCGGGCGAATTCAGCCCCGATGTTTCTCTGCTCGACATTTTTTGCCAGCTCCGGCCATAGCTTTTTAAGCGCGTCGCCATGGCGCATCGTGCTTTTGGCTTTTTGGCCGGAAACCATTTCATAGGTCAATTTCTCGACTTTCAGGAAATAATCTTCCAGAAACGCTAGCGTTACTTCAGGCTTGTTTGCAAAAGGCGTGGCGGCATGAACAAATTTCTGCGCCTGTTTCGCCACCTCTTTGTGCGGCGGCCTTTCTGTGCCGGTCAGAAGCGGCCATGCCACATCAAAATTCGCCATCGCCGCCGCGTTGATCGTCGCCCGCGCCGCATCCCTATAGATTTTATGAGCGCGGTAAAGATGGTGCAGCGCATCGCCATATTTAGCCGGGTTCATCCGCGCCGCTCCTTCATTACGAACAGCCTCCATCGCTTCCTGCAATCCCAGTACCGAAAAAACCGGGAGGCAAGCATGAGCAGTCAGCCGTTCACCGGAAATAGCCCGTCCCGCAAGTGCCCTTGGTGTCTCTCCCTTCGCCTGCGCAGGAGTTATGCCGGGACCGACAGTCATATCGCCGCGCTTGGCAGGCCGCGAGCTTGCATTTCCCGCTTTCATCGCCAGCCACGGGGCGGCGACCAGAAGCTCGTCGATTGCAGGGTTGTCTTTTGTCAGATGATCGAATGATTTTCCGGCAACTTTCGCATAAAGTCGTGCATCAGCGCGGGCATATTGCTTATTGACGTTTTTTGAGAATGAAGGCGCGGGCATTTCGCCCTGAATCCCGGCCTTGGTATAAAGATTGTGCGCAGCCAGAGCTTCGAGCGTTCCGATAGCGGCCTTGCCGGGGCAAAACAGGATTGTTTGCTGCTGCCCCTGTATCGTCAGGGTAGAAGGACCAATATCAGTCACCCGCGCATCCGCCGCCGCCCGCCCGTGCAGAGCCGGGATTTCAGTTACCCGCCCGCCCCCGCGCTGCAGCGCATGCCCGCCGCCGTTTTTCACGGAAACAAGTATGGGCTCCAACTCAGGATATTTGCGCTTCATAAGATCGGTGACGCGGTAAATATCAGCAGTGGCCTCGTACTGTGCATATTCGGCTTCGCCGCGCCCATCCTGCCTGGTTGTGTCGCTTTTTGCGATCATGGCGATAAATCTATTGCGGCTCACAACATGTTGCCGAAACGACTTGTTTTCCAATAAGGTTTCCAGCGTATTGCCAAGACCGACCAAATCGGCGACAGATTCAGACAAAGTGACAAGATCGATCTTGCTCTTTTCATTTCCGGCCTCGTTTCCGGAGATTTTCAAAAGAAACAAAGCTGCCAGCATATGGGCAGGATGCGTGGCCTCGGCGACGATCAGCTTTTCGCACATATCCGGGTTGCGACCGATAACGCGCAGGCGTTCCAGAACCCTTGCGGGCGTCTCATTATTATCGGCCGGAGAAAAGCTTGTCTGTGCGAGGCTTTGCAAGACATCTTTATCTTCCAGCCAAGCCGCAAGAATAATCGTTTTCTCATCCAGAGAAAGGCTGGAAAAACGCTTTTTATCCATGATCTTTCCAGCATCGAAAAGCGCCTGCACCGTTTCCATGATATCAACAGCATTGTGCCGTAAGTCAATTTTTCCGTACCCACCGTTGAAACAACTCATGAGATAAGCAAAATCGTTTAGCTTTCTGGCCGTATTCGAATCCTGTGTTTTTTCCGCTATGTTCTCTGCAATCTTTGCCAAGCGTTCCGTATCGATGACGGGCTTGTTGATTTCCCGCTTGAGATTTTCGATTTCCTTCACAATATCGCTTGCAACCCTGGCGTCACAGGTGCCGGAAAGGATGGCGGCGCAGCTTTGCTTGTAACGCTCGACGATGCGCCGTCTGTGCATGGCGATGCCATCTTCCAGCACCTGCGCTGTCATAGCCTCGTTGCCGTCGCCATCACCCAGCGTCCAGACGCAGGGTCGGATCATCGGTTTTTTTATGTGGACACCCTCGGCGGCGTAGCCGTGTTCTTGCAATGCCGTTTCAAAAAGTCGCTTATGTGCTATGGCGCTGTTATAAATGACATCGAGCGTATTGAGGATTTCTTCCGCTTCATCCAACGGCGTTTTGCGTGAGCCTATAATCGGCGTGCCGCACAACACCCGCAATGCGTTTTTAAGATCACCGTGCGTTGCCTGCGGATCGGTCAGAACGGCGGCTGTTTTGGTATGAGCTATAGTATAGGCAACAGTCATGGGGTTTGTCGGATGCCCGGTCAGGCTGAACCATGCCACGGCGTTCTCATCGAGGAATTTTTGAAGTTGCTGCGCCGTAACGCCTTCCTCGCGAAAACGGCACAGCACAAAATCAATTGATTCTGCCGTGTTCGGCTTGATCGCATTATGCGCCTGCACAATCTCTGTTGTGCTGATTACCCGTGCCAAGCGCCATAAATGATTAATCTTTGCATCGTGAGCAGAAAAGGAAAGTTGCTGGCTTTCATCAAGGCTGTCCCAAAAATCTATATAGGCTTTCCGGCGCTTGCTGGCGGCCGTGTCATTCTGTATAGAAAATTTCTTGCGGACAAGCTGTGCTGCTTGTGGATCGATTTCTTTCAGAACATCAAGATAAGCCACGGTCAGGCTGCCGACAAACCGTACAGCAAAGCTGGTTTTTGGCTTTTTATCAGGCGGATCATTCATGGAGGCCAACAAACTCATTTTACTTTATTTTTTCTTTCCGAATTCACCCTTTATACAGCTTTTCAAGCTAGCCTTATATTTTTTATTAATAAAAAATATAAGGCTAGCTAAGATTTACACAGAAACAGGATAAACGATTTTAATAAGGCGACAATGAAGCTGAGAGGTCTTATTGAGGCTTAAACGGTACTTAATAAATAGCTGTATTGTTATCTATAATAATTACTAGCACCATCATCTACCCGGCTAGACTGACCGTGTGCGCAATATTTGACAAATGCGCACCAAAAATAGGATAATTCAGGATAATAAGAATAATTTTCCGTCAGGGAGGAAAAATGAAAAAATGGTTCGTTGCGACAGCTTTAATGTTGCTGACCTCGTTGGGTGTAGCAACATCGGGAATGGCCGCGGAAAAGGGACAGGGCCTTGAAACAGCCACTCCGTTTTTAAAATCGAAATTCTCCATTTGCACGCGTGATTACAAGGCCGCGATTGATGTTGATGCCGTGTTCTTTGCCGATAAGGGGGATATGGCACGCTCTGGAATTGATGATCCGGCTCATATTAAGGCGCAGTTTGGACCGGAGGCCCGCAAGATTGTTCGTGATGCCTGGTATAATGCGGTGCATCCCTACACGAAGAAAGGATTGTCGGGCAATGAAGGACATATCTCGCAAGAGGCGCTTTCCGGTATCCAGAAAGGTATGGAAAGCCTGAACAAGACTTCAAATGTACGCATGAACGCCCACACATCCGTCAGTGTCGGGACCTGCCATATGGCGTAATTTACTTTTGGTTGTGAATTTCTTTAAAAATATTTTTAAAGTTGCGGTGCGCCGGGGTTTTTGTTATAGTGGGAGGCAGTGGCGTACTTTGTGCGCCTTTTTTTATGAACAAACCATAACAGCCCGAAAAAAAACGAACTAATAGAATGTTCAATAAAAACAATAACTTGCGAATAAGACACACAAAAAATAACAAACGGACTATTGGAAAAACAGAAAGAGGCTATCCCGGTTCCGGCAAGGTTTTTTCACCCTCGGAGCTTGAATCTAATGCATTATTCGCAAGAGCCAACCCCAGAATAAACCAGATATGCCGCGTATATAAAAACTCATGGACCAGGGACATAAGCCCAAAACAAAGCAGAATAATTACCACGGCATGGCTGAAGATGGCTTGTTCGTCATCTCCTGTGCGGGCAGTCTTCCAGAGCTTCAGCAAAGACAGGGTATAAAATGCGGCAAAAGCGAAAAAACCGACGAGTCCCATTTCTGTGAGTATCCACAAAGGTGTAGAGTCTATGATATCTATGATTTCCCTCTCATTCTGCTCTTCATAAATCAGGTAAGACCCCAGACCGGCACCGAAAATAGGCGCATTACGCCATAATGAAAACCCGTCATGCCAGGAATTGAAGCGGACCTGATCGCCCTGATAATATTTAGTTTTCTGCAACACTGCATGTGCTAACTGTAACTGCGATTCCTCTACTGTGTTCGCATACCACCGGGTTAGCTGCTGATTTCTTCTGCCATTCAAAACGGCATCAGGATTAACGGCAAAAAGCAGCATCACGAAAAGCATGCCCGCGAGAACACAGGGCACTATTCTTGTCAGCGTTGTCCTGACATTCAAAAACAGAAAAAGAACCAGCAACAAAGGGACCACCAACAGTCCGGCCCTTGAACCGTTATACATCATGGTGAGTGGTAAAACCGTCCACACAGCAAAAAAAACAGGCGCGGGAAGCAAAGGTTTCTTCCGTATTTCAAACACCGTCATCAAAACAAGCCCGCACACCAGCAACAGCGCAAAAGCATTACGATTACCCATTAAGCCTGAAAACAGCATTGTAACCGGAAATAAATCCAGCCCCAGATCGCCGGCAAGCATGACAGGAACA
This sequence comes from Alphaproteobacteria bacterium, assembly GCA_021776075.1. Lineage (GTDB taxonomy): Bacteria > Pseudomonadota > Alphaproteobacteria > Micavibrionales > Micavibrionaceae > JAJFGQ01. The sequence continues at coordinate 9,608 of JAJFGQ010000067.1, forward strand.
GAAACAAAAATAACGGCGCAGAAGAAATAGAGAAAAGCCTTTAAAAAAAGCGAACGCAGCCTCTCGCCGAAATTCGTAGAGAGCCATCCTCCCCAGCAAAAATAAGCCAACAAAATGAACCAGCCCGTATATTTGTTCAGGAACGCCCAACGGCTCCAGACGCCATTTACAAAGTACCCGTTAAACAGAGCCACGGTCATAATAATAGTAAGAACAGCCAGCCATACATAGGTATAAGAAACACGCCAAACGGGCCAGAAGGACCGCTTTGTAAACAGGCTGAATAAAACAATCGCGCCGGCAACCGGAAGGCCGAAATCGGCAACGTTAATCCGTAACCCCCGATACCCATCATGAACAAACAGGCTGACCTGTGTTTGAAGCGCTATCGCGAAAAAGATAACAAAACCGACTAGAAATAGAGCTGATTTTTTATGTCCCGTATCCATAAAATTCACGGCAGTCTAATGCGCCGGAAGAGTGCGTTGGCGTATTAAACTCTGCATCACACCGTTTTTTAGTAAAATCGGCAAGCCCGCCAGAAAGGTTGAAAAAATGCTAAGCAAACCAATCTGGACGGAAATCAAAAAGGCAATCTCCATAGGAACACCAATTAAACCCAAACCGTATACAAAAGCACCTTCGCGGACACCCCATCCCCCGAAACTAATCGGCAGGCTGGCAATCAGCGTAATAACAGGCAGCACCGTTAACAAATCAATAAAAGAAAACTCAGCACCCGTTGAAACAGCAATAAAATGGATCGCCATGAAATAAGACATCTGAGCGACTAAGCTTACGGCTACAATCTTCAATAAAAACACGGGATTACACGACAAACGGCGCATATAATGAAGAGAGGCCGCCACTTTTCTGTTTGATAAGACAAAGCTGCGCAACACACCCTGAAAAAACAAAGGCGCGAAAACAAATAATAGAAAAACAAACAGAGCCATTGTCAGCCCTATCATATTATAGAGCTTTTCATCCATATATTGGGCCAGAAGGGGCATAAAAACAGCCGCCAGAACAACCAGCGCGAACAAGGTCATGAGACGATCAGCCACAGCCGCACAAACACATTTGAGAAACGACATTCCGTGCTGCACAGTCAGGGCAACACGAACAAACACACCGCTTATCGAGGTAATCAATAAGAAATTCGCTAAAAGGCTGGCCAAGGTAATCTGCAATGAGGACGTATAACTAATCTTTTCCCCATCCAGATTTACAAAAAGAAACCATCGCGTAGCCAGTGCCAGTATCTGACAAATCATGAAAAACAGAGCCACACCCCAAACGGCCATATGCATATGACGAAACACATCACCAATGACTTGGAAATCAAGACGGATAACCAATAAGGCAACAACCGTTAAAGAAATAGCGGCCTTCAAAAAAGTTTTCAGATACGCAGAACGAAGCATCACAAAATAAACCAGTCAGAAAAAAACACTTCGGAAGAGTATGGCATGGCAAGATAAAGCTGCAAGAAAATAATTCTTATCGAACAGATTATTACATTGTACAGTACAGAGCGAATAACAAAATCACAAAATCACAAAATCATGAATGAATCGGACTTCACAAAACCTCAAATACTTTACGCTGTAACGTTCGTTGGCCTGTTGGCCCTGATGCCGGTTTTAGCTGTAGGAATACCACGATTTTTGGCCTACGGGCCGCCCGCAATCGGCTTGATATTTACAATTTTGTACCCTTTTGTATTTCAGGAAAGACCAAAGATACTGTGGCCTCCGTTTTTTATCGTATTTTCTGTCGTTATTCTGGCTCTGAGCAGCACCTTATGGGCTATTGACCCTGAGTTTGCCCTCGAACGAACGGGGAAAATGGCGCTCATTCTAATTCCCGGCGCCTGCTTGTTCAACCTGTCACAGACATTACCTTCCGCTCTCCTGCGTCGCTGGCTGTGGCTCATTCCCGCTATGACAATTCTTGCTGTCACACTTATCAATCTGGAATATATACTGAATTTTCCTTTATACAGATTGATCCGTCACATCCCGGCAGACGAAAATGTCTATCTGTTTAAACTCAATCGCAGTAGTGTTGTTGCTGTTATTTGCCTCTTCCCGGCACTCGCCCTCATACGATATCTACCGAAAGCCCGTGCCCTACTGATATTCACAGCCATATTATACGCCGCCCTGTTTCTTAAAACAGCAAGCCAGTCGGCCCAAATGGCACTTCTTCTGGGCCTGCTTTCTCAGCCCTTGTTCCCCTACGGACGAAACAAGGCATGGCACGGTCTCACCATCATCACGGTTTTTCTCATCTTGGCCGCGCCATGGCTTGCCATATGGCTGTTCAATCATATGGCCGAACCCATCCATGCCCTACCGGGCATGGGGTACGGTGGCGCCAATGCCGGAAATCGTATGGAAATCTGGGACTATGTCAGTCGCTATGCCCTGCAAAGCCCCCTGTACGGTTTTGGCATTGAAGCCACGCGCGCCGTTGAAGCCTTTGATAACGGAGAACTATATCAACGCGGGACAACAATCCTTCACCCACATAATTTCGCCGTGCAAATATGGATGGAATTCGGCTTATTAGGAGCCTCACTGACGGCCTTATTCGCTGCTTTTATACTACGCAGCATAAAAAAATACTCTTTTCCTTCACAAAGCCGCGTGGCTTTACCGGTATTCATAGCTCTTATATCTGTGGGCGCCACCGGTTACGGACTATGGCAAAGCTGGCTACTCGGTCTTATCTGCCTGTCTGCAAGCTTTGTTGCCCTTGCGACGAGGTCCGTGGCAGATGAAGAAAACTGACTTCCTGTTAATTAGCTCAAATTGAAACAAAAAAGAGGTGATATTTATTTGTTCAGGCGTTATAATAAAGATTGAGTTCTCTTTTTTCCTTCCACCTGGTTTGCCATGATTTCTTTTCAGAATTTTATTTTTTGTGCCGCTATAAGCGCTATTCTCCTGTCTTTTGCGGCTTTACCCCATCAAAGCTTGGCACAGGATGAGGCTATGCTTGATGATTTATTTCCACCGCAGGCAACGGCACTTACTACAAATATTGACGTATCTGCTCTGGAGGAAACACATCCCCCTGTCAGATTGACACCGGATAAATCAGAAATTATACGGCTGAAGGTGCCCGCAAAAAGTATTATTGTTGGTAATCCCGTCCACCTCAGCATCCTTATGGATACGACAAAAACCCTTGTCCTTGTTCCACGCGAACCGGGTGCAACGCATTTCACAATTCTGGATTCTGATGGCAAAATTATTATGCAACGCCATGCCATCATCGCCAGCCCTAAAAAGGACTATGTACGCATACGGCGAACCTGTGCAAATTCTACGGCAGATACGTGCCAGCAAACGAGTGTCTATTATTGCCCTGACATGTGTCATGAGATTGCTGTTCTGGGTGGCGACGAAGGGTCTGGTGGTACTGAATCAACAGAAGGAGCGCCTTCTGCCGGAGATATGGCGGGCGGAATTCCGGCAGTCGACCCAACAGCAGCTGTTACAAATGAGCCAGAAGCACCATGATTAATAAAAAACACATCCGAATACTGCTCTGTTCTCTTGCTATAACGGCGGCGATTCCCCTGTCTGCCTGTCAGACAACCAGTACACAGCCCAAAAGCACCATCGATTCCGTTCTGGAACGCGCGGAAAACGCTGCCTCTGATGCAGGCCATACGCAGGAATCCCTTGCCCTGCTTGAACGGCTTTATAAAAGAAACAGCGATGATCCCAAAATAGCCCTAAAATACGCAAAGGCTTTACGGGAGGCTGGCCATTTAAATAGAGCCAACATGGTCATAACCCCTTTCGCCGGAGAAGAGGCCGAGCCTGATGCCTCTGCTAAAACAGAATACGCTTCCATACAAGCCGCACTGGGAAACTACCTGTCGGCGGAGGAGTATTCCCGTCAGGCCATATTGCTTAACACACAATCCTCACAGGCTTATCACATTCTTGGCATTTCACTTGATGCACAGGGACATCACAAACAGGCTGAAGTCGCCTTCAGAAAAGCTATTGATCTCTGGGAAGGCGATCCCGGTCCTATCCTGAATAATCTCGGCCTTAACCTCGCCGCACAGGGGTTTCTTGATGAAGCCGTTGATACACTCAGAAAAGCCGTGGCAATTTCTCCTGAACGAACAGAAATCGAGCGTAATTTACGCATTGTATCCGTATTGCAGGAACAAGCGCCTGCCAGTAGACGCCACAACGCGCCGCTTCCGGTAAGAAAACCACAGACTCAGGATTAATTATAACTCTTCAATTCAGCCTGTAGCGCGCTACAGCTTCCGTGATGTGCAGAACATGATTGCGGGTTGTCATATCTGGAATGCAGCGGTAGATTTCCAGCAACCTGATTTCATCCTCGGACAGCCATAAATGCCCGGTATCCGTCGTCACGCCGTCCAGACCGGCGAAAAACTCAATCACCGACACCTCTAGAATGCGGGAAATTTTATACAAGCATGAAGCGCTCATGCGGTTTACGCCCCGTTCATATTTCTGGATTTGCTGATAGCTCAGCCCCAGTTTTTGCGCCAACTCACCCTGCGATATACCGCGCCAACTACGCAGGGCTTTCAGATGCGCCCCGGCGTTCAAATCAACCGGGTCGGGTGTTTTTGTTTTGTTGGTCATGCGGCTCTCTCCCTCATTCTGCCAATGAAAACGGCTATCAGATTTCTCTGATAGCCGGGGAGTTAACAACCGTCCGAAGAACGGCCAGCGTATTCACGCCAGGCGCTATTATATTCCGCTGCTCCCCGACCAAAGTCGAGAAAGCAGCATCATTTTTAACGGCCCGATGCTGTATTAAGCCGCTTCGGTGGAGTTGTTAAGCCCCGGCCGGACGCATCCGGTTACGCCCAGTGTATAATCTTTATTGAAAAGAGGAAACAGAGAATGTTTAGGGTCATCCCGATCTCTCTTCTCCCGTCATCTCGACCGACTGAAAGGAGTGGAGAGATCTTTCTTCCTTGATAGAGGCTCAGATCCCTCATATTCATTCGGGATGACGGAGGAGAAGAGAGATCGGGATCACGACCAGCACTCTAACCTGCACTCTAAAACGTCTGCATGGCCTGAATAACGGCCGGTCCCAGAATAACAACAAACAACACCGGAAGAAAAAAGACAATCATCGGTACGGTTAATTTGGGCGGCAGGGCAGCCGCTTTCCTTTCCGCTTCCGCCATGCGTTGATCCCTTAATTCGTCAGACATAACGCGCATAGCCTGTGAAACGGATGTACCGTACTGATCGGCCTGAATAAGCGCCGTCGCAAATGACTTAGCGGCACCGCTCCCGACCCGGCGCGCAAAATCCTGCAACGCCGTCCGGCGGTCGCTTAACATAGCCATTTCCGCGCTCAGAATACCCAGCTCTTCTGCCAGTGTTTCAGAATGTTCTGATATCTCTTCCGCAATCCGGTCTACCGTCTGTTCCAGGCCTACCCCTCCCTGAACGCAGATCAGCATCATATCCAGCGCATCGGGAAAGGTCAGGTTAATCTCTTCCGAACGTTTTTGAATCATGTTCTTTAGCAAAACGCCGGGAAATTTATAGCCACAAAAAGAAGAGCCAAGCAAAATCATGAGAGTCAGACCATTGGACAGTTCTTTTTCACTGCCGACAATAAGCATCATGGCGATTCCCAAAAACACGAATGGTAAAATCATGCGGGCAAGCATAAATTTAAAGGGTGCCGAAGGACTGCGAATACCCGCCTGCAACATCTTGTCACGTACTTTTTCGCCCATATTGCCCAAAAGCTGCTGCACCTTAAAGGACATAGCAACGGAGTCGCGCGCAGACATTGTCTGTTCATTTTTTCCCCGCGATCCTGCCTGTTCCTTGGTTTGATCAAAAAGGGCTTTACGTTTTTTCTCTATGACAGACCGATAACGGTCTCTTTTCTCCGTCCTGTTGAGTAACGGCAGAGTAAACAGAATAAAGGACCCCGCCGCAGCCACAGCGCTGAGAACAACAACAAGGGTATCCATTTCAAACATACCCGACCTCTTTCCTTATATCTTGAAGTTAATCATTACTTTCATCACCATGATCCCCATACCCATCCACGTCGCACCACCGGCGAGCAAAACCCGCCCGAGTGTCGTATCAATCATGAGGCCGATATATTCCGGGTTCAGCAAAAACATGCCTCCGCCCACCAAAAAAGGCAGAGCGCCAATAATCATTGCCGAGGCCTTCGCCTCAGCAGACATGGCCTGAATTTTACGCCGCAAACGGTAACGAGACCGGATCACTCCGGCCAGATTCATCAGCACCTCTGACAGGCTGGCTCCCGTCTGTGCCTGAATACTTAAGCCCGTTGCAAACATCTGCATCTCTGTCACAGGCATCCGTTTGGCAGCGTGCAAAGCCGCTTCCGGCAAAGGAACACCCACTTTCTGTTCCTCATAAATCATAGACATCTCGTCCCCTACCGGCCCGGTAAATTCTTTTCCTGCCATTGAAATCGCTTCGGAAACGGGCATCCCTGCTCTTAAAAGCCGTACCATCGCTTCCAGAGCGTCGGCAAACTCTCCTAAAAATTTCTTCTGCCGTTTTTTAATCTTACGGCGCAGAAACAGGCGTGGAATACCAAAAAAGCCCGTTATCCCTAGCATCAGAATAACAAAATTAGACATATTTAACATTTTAGCAACAAGGAGCACAGCAATCGCAAAGAGAAAAGAAAACAGCCAAAACTGTTTTGCCGTAATACTCAGACCAGCCTGCTCCAGCAAAGCAGACATTGTAGCTTTTTTCTTTGGCTTAGCCTCCAGATCACTTTGCTCTTTCAGTTTTCTGGCAATTTCCGCCCGACGCTTATCCTGCTCACTCTTGCCACTGGAATTATTGAGAGTTCCCTGCGCCCGACCTCTGATAACTGATAAAGTTCTCTGTTTTTTCTGTGATTGACTACTCATCATAAGGGCCGCAATCATGCCCAAAACAACCAGAACGATAAGAAGAAGAATAATATATGTAATCGAATTCATATCAGCCGTAGGCCTCCTCCATAGCATCCAGAACGAGTTGCTCTACACCATACTGGCGCGCACTGTCATAGAACTTTGGACGCAGACCCGTTGAACGCTGCGTAGAGATAAAGTTACCATCCTCATCTTCGCCTTCAATTTCGAGTACAAATAAATCCTGCATGGTCACCACCTCGCCTTCCATTCCTGTAATTTCAGAAACATGCGTCACTTTTCTTGAGCCGTCACGAAGACGCTGCACCTGAATAATCACATTCACAGCCGAGGCAATTTGCTCCCGCACCGCCGAAGAAGGCAGGTTAAGACCGCCCATGGCAATCATATTTTCCATCCGGGAAATCGCCTCACGCGGGTTGTTCGCATGGACCGTTCCCATGGAACCGTCATGTCCTGTATTCATGGCCTGCAACAAATCAAAAGCCTCAGGTCCCCGCACCTCACCCACAATGATGCGTTCGGGACGCATCCGCAGGCAGTTTTTGACCAGATCACGCATTGTAACCTCTCCTACACCTTCAAGGTTAGGAGGACGGGTTTCAAGGCGCACCACATGGGGCTGCTGTAATTGAAGTTCGCAGGCATCTTCGCAGGTTACGATACGTTCACCGGCATCTATATACTTGGTCAGGCAATTCAACATTGTTGTCTTTCCCGACCCCGTACCGCCGGAAATCAAAACATTCACCCGGCAGCGGCCAATCGCCATAATGAGTTTCGCACAACTGGGCGTCATAGAACCAAACGCCATCAGCTTTTCCAGTGTCAGCTTTTCCTTGGTAAACTTACGGATCGTCATGCAGGACCCATCCACAGCCAATGGTGGAATAATAACATTCACACGGCTGCCATCCGGTAAACGCGCATCGCAAATGGGGGATGCCTCATCAACACGCCGACCGATAGCACCCACAATCCTCTGACAAATTGTTGTCAAATGCTGGTTATCACGAAAGGCAACATCCGTTTTCTCAATTTTGCCGTCTATTTCTATATAGACCGTATCCGGCCCGTTAATCATAATATCGGCAATGCCTTCCCGTTCCAAAAGGGTTTCCAGTGGACCAAACCCCAGCATATCATCGGCGCATTCTTTGGCAATCTGCTCCAACTCCGCCGGCGTAACATCCAAATTCCGGAAGCGGGCAATTTCCTCTACGGCGGATTGCACTTCTTCCCGTGCCGCATGAGAGTCCATCCGCGCCAGAGCCTTCAGGTCAATACCATCACGCAAATCCAGCCATATACGGTTACGACCCCGCTGCAAACGCAACGATGTCATATTATCGCTGGCATTCTCTCCTTCCGGCGCATCAGCATCAACAGCCAGAATATCGTCATCCATACTTTTGGTAGGCTTTTTCTCTGCTTTCTTTTTAGCGCCAGATCCCCCTCCCGATTCATCAGAAAGCGCCTGCAAATGAGCCATTTGCTGATCTGAACCAGACTCATCATCAGAATTTTCTAATTTTTCCGACTTTGGTGATTTTCTTTTTTTATCAGGAGGTGCTTTAGGAGAAGAAGGTTTAACGGGCGCCTTAGGTGTCGCGGCCTCTTTAATATCAACGTTCTCTACATCAGAAGAGAGCTCGTCCTTCGGAGGGCCCTTTGACGGGGGTTTTCTTGTCTTCGTATCTGCGTCTGCTTTCTTTCCAAACATCCCACATCCTGCGCTCTATGATTTTGCTTTCAGCTTGTCCAAAAACTGCCCCAAGGCACCCTTTGTAGACGCTTCAGCATCAGTGTTTACCGTATCACTGCCTGTACCCGCCAAAAGCTTTCTGGCAAGAGGCAGCAATTTGTCAACAATCTCAGCTCCGGCTTTATCATCCAGAAGCTTCTTTGCTTCACTTTCAGTCCTGATAAACAAATCCGGCTCATAAGAAATAATAGCGGCGGGCTTTCTCTCTATGCCATCTTCGATCTGTCCTTTTAAAACTTCGTGCTTCGGTGCAAGCCCCTGCATATTCACAATAACATCGACAGCTTCATCAGAGTTGCCGCGCAACTCTTTAATTTCCTGCAATAAGGTTCTTGTTGCCCTAACAGAAGGCAGCGTCGGCGTTGCCACAAGGCAAATTTCATGGGCCTTGGTCAGGACCATACGTCTTAAAGCAGAGGTGGATGCCGACAAATCAACGATTACAACCGGATAAATCGCCATAAGATAATCCAGCAGGATTTCAAATTTATCAGGCGCAACACTATCATCCAGCATCACATCACCGCCGCTACTGAGCACAGACAGTTTTTCAGATGCCTTAAAAATCATACGGCTTAAACTATCTTCATTTCCTTCAACAGCAACCCTGACAGCTTCATTTAACGTTGTACTCGGCTCAAAATCAAGCCCGACACTCAATGTTGACCACCCTCCTGCCGTATCAAGCAAAAAAGTCTTTTGGTCCAGTTTATCGGAAACACCCCAAGCCAACGCTTCCGCCAAAACGGTAACACCCTGCCCGCCTTTAGCGCCCATAAAGGCGATCAGACGGCTTTCCCGGGCCCCAATTTGGTCAAGCAAAGTTGCACCAATATCATTGCCCAGCGTCTTCGTATCAACGGGCCGGACAAGATAGTCACTAACCCCCATCCCCACAAGCTTACGATACAGATTAACATCGTTAACCGGTCCTATAACAATGGCAGAGGTCCCCTCTGCACAATGCCCTGACAGCGCCTCCAGTTGCCCGGAAAACGCCTCATCTATACTTTCTGTCTGAACAATAACCAAATCAGGGGATTCTGTTTCTTGATAGGCCTTTATAGCGGCATCAACATCACCCTCAAAAACTTCCAGAGTCACACGTGCAAAACGCCAATCATCCTCAAGAGACTGAAAAGCTGCCTTTGACTCATCATCTACGGTATAAAGCGCAACAGTAGCGCTAGGCAACAATACCGCAGTATATGATTTATCCTCCTCACTCATAAACGTTTTACCCGCAAATTCCTTACTAAATACCTCTTATCATTACGTGATTTAGTTACTATTTTCTTTATATTCACGCTTTATTCCTCGGAAGCAGATTCCCCGTCAAAAGGCTCATTGGGAACGCCAGCCATATAGGGCTCGGTTACCAGGCTCTGACGGCGTCCAAAGGCATCCGGTCTATCGTCACGTCCCGCCAAATCTTTCGGACGATATATTTGCTTCGCCACAAGCATTTCTATGCTGCAGCCATAGCCGTATTCTTTATCAGCTCCCGTAGAGCGATCATCAATACCCCCCATAAACTCACACCCTTCCGGCCCCTGCGCCGTAACAGTTCTGTAATTAATGACGGTTTTTGAAACAGAACCCTGTCCCTTAAGCGGCATAATATCGGTCTTCACAGGACGCACATCAAGCCGGGTAAGCGTTCCGGCAATGCGCGCTGTTTGTTCTGCGGCATGCATTGCTGTATTCGTTTTTGACTTGGGGTCATAAGTCACAACAATATCAACGCCACCCGCTCCGAAACGTTCATAATGCTTACTGATCGTCATCAGGACAGAATCATCTATCTCCGCTGTAGACAGAGACATGCTACGAGCGTCCTGCTTTAGCTCAACACGTTTGCCGACCAGATCACTTTTCGTATCAAGTGTACAAGAAGTCAAAAAAGGCACAACAGCCATCATCAACCCCGCAGACAACAAAACAACAAACTTACTACCAGAAAAAAAGCCCCGCATAGGTCGCCCCCTAATCAATCAAATAACCGTAACGCTCATCCTGCGCAAACAAGTCAGATGCCAGTGAAAATTTTGCAAAAGTACGCTTAATATTATCCGCAAACGCAGCAGCCAAAGGATTACTTTCCTGAATAGGAAGTTCCTTAGAAAAACTTTTGTCCGCATACGGATGAACAAGGTAAGGCGTTACAATTACAACTAGCTCCGTCTCTTCACGCTGAAAACTCTCCGAAGAAAATAATTCTCCCAAAACGGGAAGATTCTTAACGCCAGGCATCCCCGTCATGCTTTTAGCAACCTCCGACTTTAAAAGCCCGGCAATCATTAGACTGCTACCACTTCCCATTTCCACCGTTGTTTCAGCGCGCCGCACGGTAAAACTTGGAATATCCAAACCCTGAATATTGAAAGTACTCTGGTTAGAAACCGCAGACACTTCAGTTTGCAAATGCAAGCTAATCAGATCACCCGACAACACCACCGGCCTGAAATTCAGAGACACACCAAAAGGCCGGTATTCAACGATAATATTACCATCCCGATCCCGTGACGTTGGCACCGGCGTCTCCCCACCAGCCAAAAACCCAGCTGTTTCACCCGACACCGCCGTTAAATTAGGTTCCGCCAAAGTATTGACCAGACCATCTTCTTCCAAAGCACGAAGAATTGTTTGAAGCGGGCCAAAACCTGAGCTACCCGTATCGTATATCAAGCTGGCAACAGCAAATGGGTCTGTCGTTAAACCATTCGCTATAGCCGTTCCTATGGTACCAGTTAGATTCCCCACATTATTAAGCTGGGTCAAATTAGTCTCCACACCAAGCTCACGCAACACTTCACGAGAAGCCTCTATAATCTTCACGCGCAGCATAACCTGATTTTCACCGGAGACTTTTAGCATATTTACAATCAATTCATCGGCCGTACCGTCTTCACCCTGAATTTCACCGACATACTGGGAAACGATATCCATAACACTCTCGGCGACGCTAGGCGTTGAGACACGGCCACTGACGATGACCTGATCCATTAAAGCCTGAATTTTAACACTTTCCTCTGGAAATAATTCATCCACCACATCCTGAATGACAAGATCATCTATCTTCACATGCACATTCAGACGGCTGATAATATTACCCTCGGCATCAACCGCTATAACATTGGTGCTCCCCAGAGTTACACCGACAACATACAAACGGTTGGACTGCAAGGCCATCACATCAACAATGGAGGGATTAGCAACCATAATATCGGACACGGCCCCTTCCACATCTACGATCTCAGCCATACCCTGTGTTAAAACTAACGTTGGATCCCGGCTCTGCTTTTCCGAAGCAACAGTCACCAGATCCGTCTTGGATGCATAGCCCTGCATAACACCGCAGAACGAAGCCCCTCCTACAACAAGCAGGAGCATCATCACCTTCATCCCTATACGGGATATGTCTGTGGACAACCTAATCATTTTCTTACCATTCAGATATTTAGACGGACGTTTTGGTGTTTGACAAAAGAAGTTGGCGGGAACGTTATGGACTAACAGAAACTTTTTCCATCACATTACCATTATAGACTCGCACAATATTCGCCATTTGACCAGTAGTCTTTTGCATCTTGCCCATTTCCATATAAACCTCATCTGTAATATTAGTCAGACGCTTATCGGTCAGAACAGGACCAGTTTTTTCATATATTTTTTTGTCGCCCAACCGCCGGAGCGCCAAACTAAGCTCTCCCATCTCACCGGCCAGCGCCAAGGTTTCAACACCGCGCAAATCAACTTCCAGCGTCACTGTCTTACCTACTTTAATCTTTTCATCATCCCTTTTTGTCGCCTGATCGACCGCGAGGACACGTATATTTTGCAGGATAGTTTCCGTTGCCAGCTTATCAATATTCAGCTCAATCATGTCGTCAATCATGGGGTTAGACGGCCCGTCATATTTTATTTTTTCCTTATAGGTCAAAATAATATCCACAAAATCACCCGGACCAATAAAACCACCCGCAGCCTTAGCTGCATTAACATCAACAGCAATGGCCCTCATCCCTTCACCCAGGGTAGCCGCTACAAAATTCCCCTTGGATGCAGGAACCAGAGCGCTCTCCACAATAGGCTCACCATCGGCTATATTACGGCGCAGACGGCCACCCACCATATCGGCGGGCTTCTTGTTATCCTTTTTTACAATCGCACCTGGAAACACAGCATTCTCAGGCCAATCCTGCCATTTCATATTACTGTCGCTCAACTCGGCTCCCATACTCAAATCACGGGAGGCCACCGCGATCTGAACACGCGGCTCCTCCTTCACAGCAACCACTTCCTTTTTAGAGCCACTTAAACTGGCCTGAACGAGAAGTGCTACCAACACAGCAACAAGAACCCCTCCTGCCAATACAATCATTAGATTTCTGTTCATTGAAACGACCCCTTAAAAATTAACAACCCAAATTCTTTAATCTTATCCTTAACGCTACACCCATTAAAAAACTATGAAGACCCGGAAGCCATAAACAAGGCAAGAGTTTCCAAAGTCGGATAACCAAGAGAAAGAAATGCAATAAGCGCGCCAATAGCAATAGGAATACCGTAAGGCACTTTATTTTCACCACCCTGCACACGCGCAATCCAACCACCCTCCGATGGATTTTTGAATGGCTTCCAACGCTTTAAAAGCAAGGCCGCCACACCCAAAAGCGCGCCAATCAACGCTGTATAAAACAGATAGATGGGTAAAGCCTTAAAACCAATCCAAAGAGCATAGGCGCTTAATAACTTTGAATCACCGCCACCAATAACCTTCAGAGAAAACAAAATGAAGGTGATCAACAAAACAAAAAAACCAGCCCCTACATGGTATCCCAAAGAGGAAAAAATTTCCGCACCCGCAAAATAAGACACCGCATAAGCCGGGACAAAAGATGCCAGAATCAGGGCTGGCAATATATTCGGTATCGTCAAACCGCGAAAATCAGTCCACCCCGCCAGAACACCCAGACCCAGAGCGGACACAAAACAGAAAACAAAGATCATCAAATAGATCATATCGGCTTACCCGATCAAAAACGATTGATTATAAAATTCAGGATTGAAGTCAGACAGACAGAAGATACAGAAGATAAGGAAGAATATTAAAGCCAAGAAGCTCTCCTGAATATTAATCAGGAGAGCTCCCCGCTTTTTAGAAAATTATTGTACCAGCTCAACACGTCCCTGAGCATTACCCATAGCCTGAGCAATCGTTTGGAACACAGCCTGAAGACTATCCCCAAAAGCGAACACAGCCGCCACAATAGCCAGGGAAATACCGCCGGCAATCAAACCATATTCAATGGCCGTTGCACCATCAGTATCATGTGAATAAGAACAAATTTTTGCAAACAACTTGGCAAACATATCTCTCTCCTTTTATTTAGGTTTCCAGCAAGTTTCAGGTCCCTCAACACCTCTTGAATTACGAAGCGCCCAACCCTTATAATTTATAATATACTATAACTTTTTAACAATAGGTTAAAAAAAACGTCTATTACTGTGTTTTTTAAAGAAAAAAGGAAATTTTCCACTGATTTTACTTTAATCTATTTTAGCTTATAATTTGCATAAAATTGCCTCTATTTCACAAATACAACAAACCATAGATTTACATAATTTTTTACTTGCCGAACAAAGTAAAAAACAATAAAGGCAAAAGTAAGGCAGCCTCTTTACATGAGAACGGCAAAAAAAACGCCGGGAAAAGCAATATCCCGACGTTTTTTATTTCATAAGCCTAAACTTTAACTACGAATATGAAGATTAGCCAGTTCCCGGCTGATATGCTCAAAAACCTCAATCAGGTCACTTTGGGACGGCGCATCAAAATACTGCCCTTCTGATGTCGCGCAACGCCTGTAGAAGTCCTTTGTATTCTCGCTCACACCCGAAGAAAACGTCACCGTATAGATAATAACGTCGCGTGCTTTCAGATCATCACACGTTTCCTCAAACCGAACATTCAAATCATTCGGTGAAATATCATGATTTCTACTGCGCCAATAAGCGGTATAGTTACTTTCCATGGTATTGATACCATCCGTCATCATGATAATAGCCTTGCGCCAGCGCGGATCACCCCATTCTTCGCCTTCAGCAAATGGCAATTCCGGGGACAGAACGCGCCACCCCCAGGTCATACCGTAATTTCCCAGAGTCCAGCCATCGGCCCGCATAGACGTAATAGATGTCAAAAGCTTCTGACGATCACTTGTAAGAGGGACAAGAACAGTCCGGGGACAGAAATAGTTAGGATAGATATAATTACCGTACTGCCCCGGTGTATAATCCCAACGACTCCTGTCATTATCCCAGTTCCATCCATAAATTTCGAACTTGTACGGATCCCACGGCCCGACATAGCTATCCAATGCATCATCAGGGTATGGATCATTAACTCTGGAATTCGGGTCGTATCCCGCTTCGTTATAAGCCAGAACACAGCCAAACCACTCATTAGGATTCCGAGTCCGTGCATTTGTTGTATAGGTTACGCCAGCCGGAAGAGTAACAAAAGGCGTACCATCCGCATAAATATTCCCCGCAGGTGTTTCCCCTATACCGTAGGGACCCACATTAACCGATGAGCTATAAGGAACCAACGCCACCTTAATATTGTTAGGATCGCTGGTCCGGTCGAACAATATATTCACAAATCCTTCGGCCGCATCGCGCAAAGCCTGAATGTTATTATTTGATGCCATAGAGCCGGTGTTATCAACAACCATAACAACCTCCAGCCCCCGCACTTCACGGCGCACGGCTGTCTCTTTATATACAGTCAGATCGTGAATACCCAGTACACTCATAAATGTCGTGTCAAAAGCCGCCGAAGCCGAAACGATCACATCATCGCCATCAAGCGTTACCCTTAAATCATAAGCTGCGCCTATTTTATCGAGCGGGTAATTTGCATTAAAAAAGTCATTCACACGCTGCTCTATCGCCACCACATCAGTCGCAGATGCCGTAGCTGCCAAAGCGGCGGCATCCAGTGCACCACCCAACCTTTGCCGCACAAGATAAGCCTGCGCCAAATCCATAGACATCCCGACAGAACCAACAACAACCGGTAGCATAAGGGCAAAAGCGACCATAACCGTGCCTCGTCTATTCCGCAGGTAAGAATAAAATATTTTCCGCATGTGATTTAACATCGCCTTTATCCTTTTTTTATCAGTGATTATTCTATGCCTACAACCGCGCTACGGCGGCCACGGGCAAATGTAACTTCTTCCATAGTAATCATGTCATTCAATATTACTCTTCCAAAAAGTGGCCGATAAACATATGAAACCGTTATAGCAAGCGCGCCATCACCGGCAGTCCCCAAACCAACAACACGGTCCAGTATATTCGCATCCGCTATCATATTTCTTGTTTCCCGCCACACAAGCTGCGGCGAATCATCCGGAGCAAATTGCACACTAACAATATCCACACCAAAATCGACGAGAGAAAAGGGAGACAACGCCAATTCACCGGCACGAACGGCCTCATCAAGAACAGCCGCATTCACTGTTATATTTCTGGAAACCAAATCGGCTATAATCTGCGAAGCTGCAATCGATTTTTGATTCACCATGATTCCATTCCCCAGATCCACGACCCCCAGCAACATCATCATTAACAACGGAAAAATCAGAGAAAATTCAACAAAAGCTGTTGCCGTCGTATCCAGACACCAACGCTTGAGAAATGCTCCCGGTCTTTCTGTTATTCTTTCTAATATGCTCATGATAAACCTTTCGCCTCACCCAAAATCATAAGGTTCGGTTTGCAAAACAATGGTCGAAATCAGAAGGCGTATATTATTGGGGTAGTTTGAAAAAAGCTGCCCTATCAAAGGAGTCATTAACGGGTATCTATATGTCACACGAATGAGAATAACGTCACTCACACCGCCCGGATCGAACTGCTGATTTAAAAGATTACCATTAACATCCAGAACAGGATTAAGATCCGCATTCGCAAAATCAGCAATAGGCATGACATCATACTGAAAGTTGTTACAATTCAGAAGAGCCACAGCACTGTCACACAAAGCCTGTTGAAACATCGCCTGAGGATCGCCCCCAGTCTGCTGCACCTGCCCTGTACGAATAAGCCGCGACGCATCATTAACAGACCCCTGTAACAATGAATCGGCTACAAACATCAGAGAAAGCTCGATAATAGCCACAATAAAGAACATGAAAGGAACAGCCAGTAAGCTAAATTCAATAGCCGTTGTACCCTCCTGACAGCCCCTCCATTGTCTAAAAAATTTTATATTCATTTAAGTCAAATCCCCCCTGGATTTTGAACACGGCAAAGCCTGCCCACCCAGGGAAAACCTCCCGCAGCAAGGACACGCCAACACCCTCTTACTATCCCAGTCTAGTAAAAAAAGAATAAGAAACTCTTTATGAAAGAGAAAATTTTATTAAATTTCAGTCTGTTATTTAGAAACCGGCTCTGTCTTCTTCTTGTCTTTCTCCTGAACAACCTCCTCTACAGGGAAGCCATAGGTATCAAGAGGAATATCTCCCGTAACCTCTTCTCCCCAACGTGCTATCAAGGCTAGCTGCCTTTTCTTAATTTCCTTCAGGCGCGCGCCCGAACTTTGCACCATAATAGACCCCACAAGACCTGACATGGCCCATTCTATCAAATAACCGATACCGGCTGCACAATAGATAACAATAATCGTCCGCGGATCAGAAATAATAACCAGAGCATTTTCAACACTATGACCGGTTGTCCATAGCTGCAGCAAGAAAGGCATCGTCCCCGCCAGATTCATGGACCCCACCGTCAAGGCTTTTGTTAGTTTACCGGACCTGTCAATAAGAGCAGCGACGACAGTTGGCAACAAAGCAAAGAGCATCATAATCGTCGTCGGCAAAAAAATAAAAGCGACCAAAACCATCCCTAAAATTCTAATTTTCTGGAGCACACCGCCCTTTTTTTTCTTTTGTAATTTCTTCTTTTTAGCCATTTAAAACTGCCCCTCACCTAAAAGGAAGACAAAAGCCAGCCCCAGAATAACAATAGCAGCCAAAACACCGGAAACTATTGCCGCGACTTCTTTCCCGGTCTCTTTCCCCACAGTTTCCGGCTTCTCCATCCTAAGTTCCAACTTCGTATATTCCTCTCTCAGCCTGTTATATTCATACATAGCCTCCCGGAATAATAAAAAATCCTGATGAATGATCTCCGTATTGTCAAAAATAACGGCAATTTTTGTCAACGAACCGCCATCTTTAAGCTTCTCCATCTTTTTCCTAAGAGTTTCCCGTAATTGACGATCGTGATATCGCTCATAAACTGGTCCTATAATATCGTTCACCCACCGGGAAACACCGGGAAAGGAATCCAGCTTTCCTCTTTTCTGGATTGTGGCCAAAACTTTTATATTTCCTAAAATACGCCTATGGTACTCTGGCGCGTTCAACTCCGTGAAATAGACATCAACAACCTGACGATCCTTTACCGAAAGAAAAGCAGCAATATGCCTGTCTATGAACAAGTCCGGACGGTCAGGTGCTTGTGACATATCTTCGAAAACAACCATTAAATCCTCAGGCGTGCGCACATAATAATTTGCAAGGCGATCACTCAGGCAAGGGCAATCCGGCGCAAGAAAATACACACAGCGTTCAATACCGTACCCCATAGTCGTCTGCCTTAAAAAAGCCCGGCAACTATCAAATCGTGAAACCAGACTTCCTATATCAAGTTTTAGGTCGTGCTGCAAAGTCAGCCAGAACATAACAAGTTTCTGGTTAATAATATCAATATAAGGTTGCGGGTTTTTTTTCAGGGCCACAGCTTCAGCAAGAGCAGTGGGAATCCCCTCCGCAACCATAGCCATACCCTTAAAACGAATAGGAGCGTCGGGATCAAGCGCTATAGAAACACGGCAAAGAAGACGGTCCCAATAACCCGGTCCCCGTCCATCCTCCCGCGCTGTTTCCAAAGCCTGCTCCAAACGTCCCTTAGTTAAGTTATCCTCCAGCGAGCGATCAACCCATTGTTCGAGAGCGCCGTTATCAATAACCTGCACAGCCTCAGATTGGTTTTCAACAAAAGTCATAGCCAAAAGAGGTGATCTGAAATATTTTTCATTATTGAAATTAAAAGGGCGGCTCGCTTTTTTCATTTTTGCACTTTGCTTGGGACTCAAACGCTGTCCGTCCAGCCACGCAACAACTTCATCAAGACTCCAACGTTGCATGGGATCATCATAAAGAAGACCACGCAAAAGCTCTAAAATTGCCCCTGTAAACCTGTCTTTTCCTGTCAAAGCCACATAACTGCCATACTCTATCTTATGACGAATAACGTCTTCATCACTCATACCCTTCAAAGGATCGGCAGAACGTAAAATCATGGTCAAAGAGACGCCCATTGCATATAAATCATCTTCAGAAGTCCCTTTACCTCTGGCAATCGGATCAGCCATAGCCCTTTCAACAGGCTCAAAAATAGCAGGCTGCGCGTAAGAGGGCGGCACAGAAAGGCACTCTCCCAATATGACGCGCTCAATATTGTTCGCTCTTCCCAGAAACATGTTCATAGGCCGTATAGATCCATGGACCATATCTATATTACGAAAATCCTGAAGGAGATCAATCAAAGGCTTTATGACAGCATTCATTACCAAATCATGCTTCCAGCCCAGACCCGCCTCATGGCCAGAAGACATAATCGGCTGACCTAAATTATTGCCATACACCAAAACATAATGCTGCGCATTATCAAGAGGCCACTTAACAAGCCCGGAAGCGACAAACTTTACAAGACTGCCATTCGCAATAGTTGAAAAAGCAGACACATCACGGTAGCGCGGAATAAGATGTTTTTCGCATAACAAAGCAAAGTAATTGTTCTGCGCGGCGCCACCCACAGAAGTTGCGGCATAGGCTTTTACTTCTTTTTGGTCCAGATGAGGTAGCCTTTGATCGTGTAATATCTCAATATCACCATTAAGAATAGCCTTGGCAACCGCCTGTGTTTCTTCAACAACAGGAGATTCCTCCTCTGCCATAGCCTGATCTTGCTCTATAGCCGTCTCTTTTTCTTCTTGCTCAGGAGAAATATCAGCGGCTTCGTCAACGGCTTCGTCAGATATCATGAAGGCAAATCCTTTGCTTGACAATAATCAGGACAACACGCCCTGTTACATTCTACTGCTGATTAGCGCCGATGTAAAACCGGGACGAATACAAAGCAATCAGGAACTGTGAAAAGGGTCTTCCACAAGAATGGTATCATCACGTTCAGGGCTCGTAGAAAGTAGAGCTACCGGCGCTTCGATTAGTTCCTCTACGTATCGAATATATTTTATAGCCTCTGCCGGTAACTCTGACCAGGAACGGGCGCCGCGTGTGCTTTCTTTCCAACCCGCAACTGTTTCATAGATCGGTTTGACATGAGCCTGCTGAAACGAAGAGGCCGGAAAGTAGTCGATTGTCTCTCCGTCCAGTTCATACCCAACACAAATCTTGATTTCCTCCAGCCCATCCAGAACATCCAGCTTCGTAAAAGCAATGCCATCAATCCCGGCAATTTTCACAGCTTGGCGTACCATCACGGCATCAAACCAGCCGCAACGGCGCTTACGGCCTGTTGTCGTACCGAACTCGTTACCATGCTCCCCTAAATAAACACCGGTTTCATTATCCTGCTCCGTCGGAAAAGGACCGGATCCGACACGCGTTGTGTAAGCCTTTGTGATACCCAGCACATAACCCAATGAACGCGGGCCCACACCGGACCCTGTCGCTGCCTGTGCGGCAATAGTGTTGGAGGATGTCACGAAAGGATAAGTACCATGGTCGACATCCAGCATAACACCCTGCGCGCCTTCAAACAAAACCAGCTTGCCTTCATACCGGGCTTCATCCAGCTTTTTCCAGACGGGGCCGGCATAGGAAAGAATCTCTGCGCTGATCTCCAACAAATCCTCATAAATCTGAACCGGATCAATTTGCTCCGCGCCCAGCCCCTTCAGCAAGGCATTATGATGAAGCATTAACTGGTCCAGCTTTTCCTTCAAAAACTCAGGATGCATCAGATCACAAACACGGATACCGCGCCGCGCCACTTTATCTTCATAAGACGGGCCAATGCCGCGCCCGGTTGTGCCAATCGGATTGTTTCCCCGCGCCCGTTCAAAGGCATTATCCGTCGCCTGATGCACCGGTAAAATCAGGTTTGCATTTTCGGCAATCATGAGCGTTTCCGGCGACACCTCGACACCCTTCGCCCGCACATCTTCAATCTCCTGCATCAAAGCCCAGGGATCCACCACAACGCCGTTACCGATAATGGATAACTTGCCCTTTCGCACAATACCGGAAGGCAAAAGGTGAAGCTTGTAAACCGTACCGTCAATGACCAGCGTATGACCGGCATTATGGCCGCCTTGCGAGCGCACAACGATATCCGCCCGACTGGACAACCAGTCCACAATCTTGCCTTTACCTTCGTCGCCCCACTGGGAACCGATAACAACCGCATTTGACATGATCTTCACCCTCCTCTGACAGAAGGTATTCTACATGAAAACAGGAAGCGGAACAGAACGATTATCGGTGTTCTCGAGAAAGAGTACGCTTTTTCGACCGGGCCGGATTGGCAATTGATGAGGGCTTAAAACGGTCTTCAGCATCTTTCAAAACAACCGGATCGATATCTTTAAGGGGCTGTACCAGTTAATCACCCCATATTCTTATCAACCCATTGTTTGAGTTGCCTTAATTGCATGGCGGGCTCTGGGGTGTTAAATCGCCATTCACACTCCTTTAAAAATAGCGAAAAATGCTTGGCAGGGATACCGTT
>JAJFGQ010000068.1 GCA_021776075.1 Alphaproteobacteria bacterium
CGGTATCCCTGCCAAGCATTTTTCGCTATTTTTAAAGGAGTGTGAATGGCGATTTAACACCCCAGAGCCCGCCATGCAATTAAGGCAACTCAAACAATGGGTTGATAAGAATATGGGGTGATTAACTGGTACAGCCCCAAAGCTTTTTATCAAATTGGTCTTTATTGCGCAGTAAATGGATAAAAAAAGCTACTGTTTCAAATGCATACAAAGAATGAAAAGGATTTTCTGAAAACCCGAATTGTTGACGTGTATCGTGATACTCTTCATTCAAATATGCTAAGAATTTTCTGTAGCGATAAAATGAATATAAAAAAGATGCGGCCACGACCACGACCCCAAAAAACCACACCATCATGATCTCTCCTCAAATGACTTAAAGCCCATAGCGTGACCAGACGGAACGGTTATCAAGTGTATCGAGAGCCGCTTCCAGCCCCTCGATTTTGCTAGTGATAAAGGGGATTGAAAGTTTTTTCTCAGCAGACAGCGGAATGAGATTCACCTTCTCTCCGAATTTATCCTGCATGACACTGTGCAAATCGCCCACATCATCAATCAATCCTTTTTCCATGGCTGCCCCGGCCAGCCAGAACTCACCATCAAACAAAACTTTATCTGTTCCCTTCAGACGCTTCCCCCGACGGTCCTTAACCCACGCAACAAAGGCTTTATGCATATCCTTTTGAAGTGCCAGCAAACGTTTTACATCGGATTCTTTTTCAGGAACAAAGGGATCGAGGAATGACTTGTTCTTCCCTGCCGTATGAACCCGACGTTTTATGCCATAGCGTTCAATAAAATCCTCAAACCCAAAGCCGGAAGAAATAACACCGATGGAACCCACAATTGATGTTTCCTGCGCATAGATTTCATCAGCCGCACAAGCCAGCCAATAACCGCCCGATGCGGCCACATCTTCGACAAAAGCATAAACGGGCAATTCCGTTTCCTCTGCCCGACGCCTGATATGGCTGGCAATAAGGGAGGATTGCGCCGGAGCGCCACCGGGTGAATTAATAACAAGCGCCACAGCTTTATCAGCCTTGTCAAAAGCCTTATCAATCAGTTTGGAAAATTTTTGATGACTCAATCCCTGACGACGCATACTGGAATCGGCGATCACACCGGCCAGACGCAACACCGCAACCTTGGGCCGCTTCTCAAAAAAACGCCCGACCAAAGGCAATCGCGCAAGCTTCCCGAGATTAAGCAGAGGCTCCTCTATATCCTTATCAATCATGCTATAATTTAAAACGCTTCCAGAGTGCATTTTCTGAAGTACGGTGAATAGCGTGATCAACAACGGCTTCACCCATAGCCTTCATGCCATTTTCAGCCGCTCCGCTCAAGATCGAGGACAAAGAAAACAGGCCTTTAGGCTGATGCTGGATAAATTTTACTTCTTCACCCAGCTTCTCACGCATAACCTGTTGCAGTTCACCGATGCCATCAATCAGCCCCAGTTCTTTTGACTCAGAAGATGTCCAGAAATCACCATTCATCAAGACAGAATCGGCACCTTTTAACTTATCGCCACGGCGCAATTTGACCCAATCCTTGAAATCCTCATGGATAGATAATTGCAAGTCCTTAATCGCCTCAACATCTTTTTCGGCAACCGGCATAAAAGGGTCCATTTTCGATTTATTATCTCCGGCAGTATGAACACGGCGCTCAATGCCAAGCTTTTCAATCAACTTGTCAAAACCAAAGCTCGCACTAATCACACCGATGGAACCGGTAATTGATGACGGCAAGGCATGTATCTCATCCCCGGCACAGGCCAACCAATAGCCGCCAGACGCCGCAACATCCTGAACAAAACTATAGACGGGTATTTTCTTTTTATCCGCCCAATAACGAATTTCACGGCCAATCATGTCGGACTGCACGGGTGAGCCACCGGGTGAATTGATATCCAGAGCCACCGCATCAACAGCCTGTTTGTTAAAAGCATCCTTGATCGTGCCACGCAATTTATCAAGAGAAAGCGTTCCGGCCTTACCGCCGCTCATAATAGCGCCGTGCAACTGAATGACAGACACTTTCGGATGTTTATTGCCATCGCCCTCTTCCCGGAATTTCTCCCAGACTTCACGAGCATCTTTGGCCACTTTAAGAAAAGCCATCTGTTTAAATATCTTTTTCACAACGCATTCTCCCTGCATTTCCGTAAACAAAAAACCTTCTTACAACAATGAAACAAGTTTTGCAAATTTCTACTTCTATAAAGCAGAAGCATGCCGCAAAATTTTATCCGCTGCGATTGTATAGCTGCCATCTTCTTCGTGCAGCACCAGCCCGCTATATAAAGTTGCTGGTGATTTCCTGTCTTTTCCGGCACGAATAATAACTCGTTTGGCCGGTTCTCCGACCTTTGGCCATAATGGTATAATCTCCACGGCACCAAAACGTTTCCCCAGAGCCTGTATAATCCGGTCCGTAGAATCCGCACGATGTATCATCGTCAGGACACCTCTGGGTTTCAGAAGACGAAAAGCCGCATCGACCCAGTCTTTCAAGGTCATTTCCAGTTCATGATGTCCCAACGCAGCCGCACGGCCTTCATGCGGCGAAGGCATATGATGTCCGGCCTCCAGATAAGGCGGATTGCAAATCGCATGATCGTAACGCTGATCCTTGTCAGCACAGTCAAATTGCCTGATGTCACAGTGTAGAAAACTCACCTTCAGGACCGGGCCGTTAATGGCAACATTTTTGTTAGCGAGATCAATATAATCCTGCTGTATGTCCAGGCCCGTCAGATCAAGGCCCGGCTGCCTGTATAAAAGGCAAAAAGAAGCACCGCCCACGCCGCACCCCATATCCAGCACACGCTCGCCATCTTGCGCCGGACAAGCCGCCGCCAGCATCACACTATCCAGCGACGTCCGAAACCCCTGCACAGGCTGCAACAGACGAACTTTCTTACCCAGTACATAAATTTCAGCAGGTTCTGTCATGATCCTTCTTCACTTTTTTGACACAATCAGCTTGCTCTTGCTCTCACTCTGGTCTAAGCCATAAGCATGTCCATACAGACTGCCAGACAAACAAACAAGGAGGAAAGCGCTAACCCGCTCGACCAACTCTCCTCCCTTTTGGGCGAAGACATGAAAAACGTCAACGCCCTTATCATTGATAATATGCAGTCCGATGTAAAGATGATCCCGCAATTGGCCGGTTATCTGATTGCCGCCGGGGGGAAACGCATCCGCCCTTTGCTGACACTCGCCTGCACCCGACTTTATAATGATAACGGGCCGCGTGCTTATGGCCTCGCCGCCGCTGTAGAGTTCATTCATACGGCCACCCTGCTCCATGATGATGTTGTCGACAAAAGTGCGGAACGCCGTGGAAAACAGGCGGCCAACCTTGTCTTCGGCAATCAGGCCAGCGTCCTTGTCGGTGATTTCCTTTTTTCCCGCGCTTTTCAGTTGATGGTTGCGGATGGTTCTCTGGAAACACTGCGCATTCTTTCCGATGCCGCCGCCATTATTGCCGAAGGCGAAGTTATGCAGCTCACCACCGCCAATAATCTTAACACCTCCATGGAGGACTATTTACAGGTCATCAGCGCGAAAACAGCCGCGCTTTTTGCCGCCGCCTGTGAAATCGGCCCTGTCATTGCCGAACAAGACTCCGAAGCACAAGAAGCCATGCGTGATTTTGGACTTAATCTCGGTATTGCCTTCCAGATTGTCGATGATGTTCTGGATTACAGCGCCAATCAGGAAAAACTGGGTAAAACCGTCGGCGATGATTTCCGCGAAGGTAAAATGACCGCGCCCATTATCATGGCTCTTACAAAAGCCGGCAAAGAAGAACGTGCCTTCTGGCAACGTACAATCGCCGACAAAAACCAGTCATCTGATGATCTGACGCAAGCACAAACCCTGTTTGAAAAACATGATGTTTTCACAGATGGTATGAAAATGGCCCACGACTATGCGGACAAAGCGCAGGTATGCCTTCATAAAGCGCCTGACAACGATCTTCGTACAATGCTTGATGACACCCTGTCTTTCACCGTTGAACGCGCATATTGATTAGCTTATTTACGGTTTTGGCTTCGAAGCCTTGAGCGCATATTCCGAATTCCAGAAAGCTTCCTTTACCTTCTCTGCGCTACCATACTTTTTATACAATTTTTGGTTTTGCTCATCATATTCCTTGTTTGTATAGCCTTCCTGCTTTTCACAGTCCTGAATAACCCGATCAGAAGCAGCATCGCGCTCCTTTTGTGATGAGAACTCCTGCATTAGCAACGATAGTCCTGTTACTATTTCACATACAGCTAAATCGAAACCCCTTTCAACTGCTTTTGCTTCTTCTTCCGTCATAGCCGATGCCTGAGGTGCTTTTATTTCCTCTGCAAAAGACGGAACAACAAACAAAAAACTAGCCCCGACAAACGCCGCCGTTAAAAAACCAGTGCTCTTATTCATGCTTCAATCCCCTTTATTATGAAATTTTGTATCCTTGTAGGGCAAGCAAAAGCAATATGCAAACGAATTTCTAAAATCCTGTTCCCTCCATCTTGACTCCATGCGACATAACTGCTTAAACATTCATGATTTTCATAAATTACAGATGACTGAGGAGAGACACTCATGGAACTTAATATCCCTTTTACCAACCCGCTAACGGGTGCGCCAGATTCTATCAAACTCACCTTTAATGCCGCCCGGAAAAATGATCCGGCCACAGGTGACCGTGCAACACTTGGTGCTGAGATCGAATTACCGATGAATCTGGTCACGCTTGTACCCACACTTCTTGGGTCCTATTACATGATGTGGAAAATGTCAGGCGGAATGGATTCTGTTCTCGACCCTGTTGGAAAACTCCATGACAGCATGGTTGAATTGCTCTCGGATGATTCTGCTATTGAGCAAATCAGCAACAGCCTTCAGGCGCTTGATAGAGAATCTATGAAGAAACTTCTCTCTAAATCCCGTCAACAGGAAAACACCCCCGAAAAAAGACTGCGCACAGCGACCTTACGTATCGCGTTGGCAAAAATGCTGACTGATGAGCAATCCATTGCAGCTGCCCACGGGATTAGAAACACGCTGCCGGAAAAAACAAGGACTGTATTTAACAGTGCTGTACCCGCCGGCAAAACGATAGGCGAACAAATACTGGCGCGCAAAAAGCTGGTCCAAAATGCAACACCGCAGGAATTGGCAGACATCATGCTTGAAGAAAACGCCTATTTTCCTACAGATGCCTTAGTCGATGCCGCTTACGAAATAACACAAAAAGGAACACCGGAGGCTCTGAAAACATTGATCTCCCATTTCGTAAACACCGTTTCCGAAGACGATCTGAAAGCGATTGCCCTGACCGGTTTTAACACCGTTGATTCTGTTCTGGAAGCCACATCGAATGGCAATTTCAGTGACACCGGTTTGAAAGACGGGCTAAATGAAGTTCACCAACATTTCAAGGGTGTTCTTCAGGCCCTTGAAGATTCCTTTGTCGAAGCTGGTATGACACCGGATACAGACCTGACGGAACCTTTGAAAAACTGGGCGGAAATGATGGAACTTGTTTCCCGGAAGCCCCCGAACAAAGGTCCGGGAAACTCCAATAAAGGCCCTAATATTTAAAAAAGACCAACTTTCAGAGCAGAGGCGAAGACATTATGGTTGCAAGAACAAACCACCACCAACTCCTTATTATCGGAGGCGGAACTGCTGGCATTACAGTGGCCGCATCAATGCGCCGCAAGGCAAAAGAGCTAGACATTGCGATTGTAGAACCTTCGGAAGACCATTATTACCAGCCGGCTTTTACGTTAGTAGGCGGTGGTGCTTACAGTCTAGCCAAAACAAAG
>JAJFGQ010000069.1 GCA_021776075.1 Alphaproteobacteria bacterium
TTCGGGGATGACCTGCCTCTGGCTGATCTCTGCGAAGGTGTTGCCCTTTTAGCATCCGGTGGCAAGAAAGCGCTCCGCCGGTTAGAAAACAAAAAGGTCCGCCTGCTACTCGTAGGGCCTTCAAAGCCATAGAGCCTAAAAAGGCACTTCATTATCAGGAACACCGGGACAATTATTTTTGCCACAAATTTGCCACAAGCCGAAACGGATTAAAAAGGACAATGGCGGATTTCTCCGGTCTACAGAGGAGTGGCGTTTTGTGGCAAAAATGGTCCCCTGGGGTCTATTTCTTTCCGTAACCGCCAGCTAAGTCATTGATTTTGTTATTGGAGCGAGTGACCGGGATCGAACCGGCATAACTAGCTTGGAAGGCTAGTGTTCTACCATTGAACTACACTCGCAACCTGATAAGCAGTATATAAATCAATTTTTGAAATCCACAAAGACAAATTCTTGATTTAAAAAATACTGTAAAATTTCTTTGCTCACATTCAGCAATCCATTCTGATCGTGAAGCAGGATCACATGGGTACTGTTTTCATCATGAAGCCACGGGTCGTCATCAATTTTTTGTTTTAAATCACCCCATGTTTTATAGGGCCATTTGCCTGCATGGCGGGATGATAACATCCAGTCGGCTGTAGAATAAGTGAACAGGGCATCGACCGCCGTGGCCATTTCTGTTGCTGTGTACCAGGGATGGGTTATGCCTTCAAACGGCGTTACGAACCCTTCTGCCCGTAGAAAGCTCTGTAAAGCGGATTTCTTTTCTTTTTGCCCATCCGATGGTGGCGTAAGCGTAATATTTAGTCCTTCGCTAAAAAGCGATGTAAGGATGTCACGATATTCAGGAACAGCATCATAATCCACAACCCAGCCGCCGCAGCCGCGATCTATGTGCGGAAAGCGGAAATATTTTACCGGTCTTGGTGTGCCGGCCTCTTTATAGGCTTTATCAATCAAAAGCTCCGTTTTTTGAATTTCTTCTACCATCTCCTCATAGGTCAATGTACTCGCCCGCCGATGAGAATAAGCGTGATTGGCAATGATAAAGCCTTTTTGGATAGCCCGTATAGCGGCCTTCGGGTGTTCGGCTAGTCTGTCGCCCCGGCAAAACAGGATCGCCGGGATGTTATGGGCTAGCAGAAAATCTGTGAGCTCATCCGTATGAGCCGAGGGGGAATCATCAATGGTAAGATAGATTTTTGACGGCATCAGTCATGAACGCCGGGTACGTGGTGGCGGCTTTCTTTATGAGGAATTCCCGCCGGGTCCTTGTGAATCATGATCTCCGCATTGGGTAAAAAAGCCATGATTTCCTGTTCAATTTCAAGAGAGACGGCATGCGCGTCACGCAATAACATATCCGGGTCGATCTCCAGATCAAACGCGATATGCAGCATCATGCCTGATTTTCGCGTTCGTAAATCGTGGACGCCTTTTGTTTCCGGATGTTTCTGAATGATATCTATGAGCTTCTCCCTCATTTCATCGGGAAGTTCACGGTCCAGCAGCATATCAACCCCTTTATTGCCGATTCCCCAGGCTGTATGGGCCAGATAAAGCGCGACCAGCAAGGAAAAAGCAGGGTCAACCCAGTCCGGCGCGTCATGGTACAGAGCAAACAGAATAAGCATGACTCCGCCGTTAATAAAAACATCGGTAGCATAATGTGCCTTGTCAGCTTCCACGGCTAAAGAGGGGGCATATTTCAGGCTCAGTTTCTGGACCATGACCAAGGCGATGGAGGCCGCCATTGAAAATCCCATCACGGCCATAGCCAGAAAATGATCAGCAACCGGTTCATGCTGCGTAAAGCGCCTTAAGGATTCGAGGACAAGAAAAACGCCGGCGCCGCATATGAAGGCGGCCTGAAAAACAGCCGCCAGCCCTTCAATTTTGCCATGGCCGTAGCGGTGATCGTCATCTGCCGGCTTTAGAGAAAAGCCGATGGCAGAGAAGGAAACAAGAGAAACCCCGGCATCGACAATGGAATCCGTCAGTGAGGCTAGAACGCTTGTCGAGCCGCTATGAAGATAGGCCACTGTTTTGACGATAATTAGTATAATGACCGTTACAATAGAAGCGGCCCCGGCAAAAAGGGCAAATCCCGGCTTCAAAGGGTGAGATGCTATGGCACTATCGTTTGTGTTCATGCGGGCTATTTTAACAAGAGTTACAACTCTGTATATAGCTATCACTGCCCGGGCATAAAAAAGCCCCCTGATCAGGAGGCTTTTTAAGAGGCTGTCGTTATGAGTTCTTTACTCTTTTTCTGCCGTTTCCGCCTTTTCACCGCTATCGCAGGCTGGGCAGTCTGTTTTTCCCTGACGTAGCCATTTAAGCATCAGGAAGTCCAGTGACAGGACACCGGGTCCTTTGATAAAGATGGAAGCCATAAGCGCCATCCATAACAGATGTTCGGCACTGTGCATGTAGGTGAGCTGTATCATAAGGGCCATTGCAAAAAGTCCGGCAGCGCCAAAACGGGAAAAAAGGCCGAGAGCCAGCAAAACGGGTAGGGCCAGTTCCCCGGCGGTTGTTACAACAGCTGCAATTTCAGGAGACATGTACGGCACAGGGTGTTCCATATCGAAGAGGAATATTTGTGTCCCCCAGTCGCCGTTCAGGGCGCTTTGCAGGCGCAGCATACCGGATTTGAAAAAAACCTGTGCGACATAGAGGCGAAAGGCCAGATCAAGAAGCGGTGCGCCTATCTTGTTGGCGAGTTTGCGCAACGGTTCAATCATGCAGTCGATTTTTGTGGCAGGGCATTTCATTGTTTTATCCTTTTTTATCAAGATCATAGCCGGAAAAAATGCCCAGCATCAGATGTTTTTGCAAAAACGTTTCTAAATTGAAATTCGGGTGAAGAGGTAAAATAGTTTCACTCATGCCGAAAATTGTATCATTTTTTTTCAGGAGTTTCAGGGCTCTATATTCATTTTCTTCAAGAATGTGGATTTGAACATCGAGTTCAGGGCGGAAAATCATTAGAAAAACACCGCCTTTATCCACGTTCAATGTGCCTTCAGGATTGTCATGCAGACTGAAGTCTCTTATGTCATCAAGCGGATAGGGCGATTCAATCAATTGGACTGAATCCCGAAAAGAAAAACGTAGTTTATCAAATTTATCAGGCGCGATGGTTGTCAGGCTCTCGGGATCAAGAGGCTCATCGTCAACAGCGTAATACGCTTTATTCCATGCCCATTCCATACGGGCGACATCAGGTAAATAGGGCAGATTTTTTGCCGGTTCAAATTGCGTAAGAAAATCTGCAAAAGCGCTGCCGTAATCGTGCAGACAGCCGTGTTGCGGCGGGGATTGCCGGACAAAAACACGGGCCGTATCGCGCAGGAAGTCTTCGCCGACCAGTTTTTCAATCACGGGATAAGTCGCGGTGATGACATCGGTCAGACTTTTAACAACGTTATTGCGGTAAACGCTGAAACGGTTATCAAGGGTAATCTCGCTTTTTGTAAATTGCGCAGAAAATTGTTCATCCTGAGCCAGCAAATCAGGGTCGAGCATATTGTCCCTGAAACGGGCTTGAATATCATTCAGCCGCATCGTTCCATTCCTTTGCATGACGGTCGATGATGGTTTGGGCCTTGGCGGCTTCACCTGCGAGGTCTTTTAGCGCAGGGAAATCCGAATCCCATTCAATTAGTGTGGGGGTAGGCCCTAAATGTTTAATAGCATGTTCGAACAAATCCCAGACCTCCGGACGGACATATTGGTTATGACTGTCAACGAGTATGGTGCCGCCCTCAAAATCACGCTCAATGTGGCCAGCCAGATGAATTTCGCCAACGGGTTCCGGATTGACGGCGTCAATGTATTTGTAGGGGTCAAAGCTATGGTTACGGGACTGAACGAAGATGTTGTTTACATCGAGCAGGAGGCCGCAGCCTGTGCGTTTACCGGCTTCATTCAGGAAGTCATATTCCGTCATATCGTTATCGGCAAAGGCGACGTAGCTTGAGGGGTTTTCAAGCAGAATCGTG
Source organism: Alphaproteobacteria bacterium (assembly GCA_021776075.1). Classification (GTDB taxonomy): domain Bacteria; phylum Pseudomonadota; class Alphaproteobacteria; order Micavibrionales; family Micavibrionaceae; genus JAJFGQ01. The sequence continues at coordinate 4,011 of JAJFGQ010000069.1, forward strand.
CGGCCAAAATAATTTTGTGTGCGGTCTATATTGTTACATAGCCGGGAGAGGCTTTCCTCCGTGTAGGGCAGGGGCAAAAGATCGTTGAGATGGGCGTTACCCGAAGCGCTCCATGAGGCATGATCGGACACCTGAAACGGCTGGTAAATTTCGATTAGTTCCTTGATCTGGCGCAGATGATTTTCATCGACGGGCTGGTCTGAGCCGAGTGACAGACCTACGGCGTGAAGGCTTAAGGGGTAAAGTTCCCGTGCTTTTGTTAAATAATGCCGATGGATTCCGCCGCCGAAATAATTCTCGGGATGAACTTCAAGCCATCCTGTGGCTGGTTTTTGTTCTATGAGGTCTTTGTAGTGGATGCTACGCAACCCGATTCCGCCTTCCTTTTCAGGCGTGGTCGGAACCGGGTGCGTGAAAGCATCATCTGAAGCTTTAAAGGCCATTCCTTAACCTTTGTGGTCGCCTTCAGGCATATCCGTGCCTTCGTAAGGAGCCAGAGAGCCGCCTGCGAGTTTTTCGCAAACGCCTTTTGGCAGGGCAACCCACTCACCGCCGTCGCCATCGACAGAAGCCTGACCCATACAGCTATGTGTTTTTGCTGCATTGGCGCAGTCATTATGAGCAGATTTAACAACACCGAAGCATTTTTCTTTGTCTTTACCGCCTTCGGCTTTTGCTTCCATGGTAGCACCGGCAAGAGCCAGAGCTACAGCACCGGCAACAAAACTACTCGTTACAATTTTTTTAGCATTCATTTTCATTTCTCCATTTATATAAAAAAGATATTTACGTTTGGTAAGGCATTTACCATACGGATATCAATTCGGAAATTCAATCACTCTAGTTACATGCTGGAAAATATTATTTCTGATTTTTATTATGAAAGCGCTTTAAAGTAGGAGTCTCAGGGAGAGGGGAACAGGCGTAAAGTTGATGCCTGTGCCTGTGATCCCAGAGCCAGCGCCGTAACGCCTAAAAGTTGTCTGCTTTGGAGCAGGATCAATTTGGCCCCTTCTTCGTTCTGGTCGGCGATCGTGAGCTTGTCGGCACCTTCCTGAAGGGTGTTAATTGTGTCATTTGTAAAAGTCTCCCGTGTCTGGATAATTGATAAATTATTCGACAGAGAAGACGAAAAGTTGGTTAATGTACCTGTTGCCGTGGTTGTTTCGGTCAGGGACCCGCCAATGCTCGTGCTGTTGCCAAAATTAGCCTGGTTAATGCCCAGTGAATTTGACGTGAGTGATCGGCCTGTTGTTGTTAGTGAACTGCTGCGGCTTTCATTAAAAAAGGTTATTAAATTATCACCGTTGAGCAAATTTGTACCGGAAAAGGCGGAATCCGTAACCAGTTGGTCAAGTTGCGACAGGACGGTACCAAATTGTATTTCCAGAGCGGCCAGAGCACCGGCAGAGGCCCCTAGTTCAATGCTCTCGGAAGATGTGTTGCCGCTACTGTTTGTTGTTGTCAGGTTCCGGGTGCCAATTCCCAGTGTTTCCAGTCTAAAACGGGGAGCCGGTCCGATGAACGTATTGCCTTCGACGAGTTCAAACTGGATGGATCTGACTGTATCGCCGATAGCGCGTATATTCAGTGTTCCTGAAGAGGAATCAAACGAGGCTTCAATTTGCGTATTCAGGCCCGCATTGTTGTTAATACCGTCAATCAATCCCTGTAGCGTACTCGTAATAAGGTCGCCGACGACCTGTCTCGTTGTTGAGCCATTGACTCCAATATTGATTTGATCATTCGTGCCGCCTCTGAAAATATCACCGCTAAAACCGGTTGCTGAATCCGTCAAGTCAACAAGAGACGTGCTGGCTGTTGCTGTTGTGCCGCCAGCGCCGCCATTTTGTGCAAAGAGTCCGACTGTTGTCAGAGAGGCTGTTGAGGATATGGTGACGCGCGTCTGGCTGTTATTATTGTCCAGTACGGTAATGCTCAGGTCGCTAAATCCCAGTGCGGAAGCCAATGTGCTATCTGGCCCGCCACCTGCGTTCATAAAGCTGGTTTCAAATCTGTTTCCGTTTACATCGCGGATTTGTAATCCGCCTGACGTGTCCAGAGAGGCGGCAAGAACCTGACTGCCGCCACTGTCCAGAATGCTATTGATATTGTTGATCAGGTTATTGGTTGATGTACCGTTTGAGATGACCACGGCCTGGACACTGATTGAATTGTCGGGCTGGACGAAGTTAAATAGTAACCGGTCATTGGCATCGATTCCGCTTACAGAGGCAGGCAGATTGCTTATATTGCTCAGGTTCACGTTTCCATTAATGCGGGCTTCCTGCGTATTTGAGGTGAGCGTGCTTTGGGCCTGATTGGTGATGGCCTGTGCTTGTTGCACAAGAGACTGCAGAGAGGTTACAGCGGTGCTGGCGGCCTGTATTGTTGAAATGGACTGTCCAATGCTGTCAAGTAAGCCTGACAGACTGGAAGCACGGAAACTCAGGGCTCTGGCCTGAAAAAAATTATTAGGATTATCTATCGGAGATCTAACCTTTAGACCGGTGGCAATTCGTAGCTCTGTTTCGTCAATTTGGGATTGCGTAGCCTGCAAAGAAAGAATGTTACTTCTCAATGCCGAAGACAAAATAACGCTGGGTGTTATGGCTGTCATGCCACCCTCTCCTGTTTTTTACTATGTTGGCTGCATGCCCGGTTTCTCCTTTCCTGGGTTTTGACAAAGATAAAGACAGCATTCCCGCCATCCAATGTCATTATATTTCCATAACCTTTAAAAATTGTTTAAAAAGCATGGTTTTTCTGTCTTTTTTCCGAAGGCTTTTTGTCTTTTTAAAGACAGGACTCACTGCTTTTGTGGGTGTGATGTTCAGTTTTTTCTTTGAAAAAGAGAGAAAAAGCGTTATCTATGGCGCTTGTTTAGGTGGAGAAAAAGAATAATGCAGAGGTTACATACGGCACTTCATTGGGCGGTGGTTGTATCGGCGGCGAGTCATGTGTTTTGCTGCATATTGCCGACTGTGATCAGCCTGTTCAGTATTATGGCCGGTTTTGGCATATTATCCGCCCTGATGCCGGCGTTTGAACATATGCATGATGTGTTGCACGCGTATGAAACCCAGATTCTTGTGTTTTCTGGCGCTATGCTGGCATTGGGCTGGACGGCGCAGGCGTGGAGCTGGCGGGTTGATTGCCATGATACGGGTTGTCATCACGGTTCCTGTAGTCCGAAGAAGCGCCGTGCTTCCAGAATGTTATGGGTGGCGTCGGGGCTGTTTATATTCAATATGTTGACTATTTTGTTTGTTCATTAGGTGTTGATATCATGAAAGCCGGTTTTTTCCGTTCTGCCCTTTCGTGGATTTCCTGGCCGGGGCTGTTTGTTATTTGCCTGCTGATAACGGCGCAGGGCTTTGAGGCCGGGCACCCCATTTTATATTTCAATATGGCTTATGCCTTTCTGGCCGTGTCCCTGTTTGCTCTTGAGCGTCTGATGCCGCATGAAGCGGTCTGGAATGAAGATGACGGCCAGACTTTTGCGAATATTGCCCATACGCTGAGCAGTAAAGGCACGGTGCAGATATTGGTGGCGTTTAGTGCGGTTATTGGTCTGGCTCTTTATGTTACACCGGCAGCCGCACCGGGGTACGGGATGTGGCCCCGGGACTGGCCCATGGGGATACAGGTGGTTATGGGTGTTTATCTGGCTGAATTCGGCCTGTACTGGGCGCACAGACTGGCTCATGAATGGCCTCTGTTGTGGCGTTTTCATGCTATTCATCACAGTGTTACACGGCTATGGATCATTAATACAGGCCGTTTCCATTTTGTTGATTCACTGTTGAGTATTATTTTCGGTATGGTCATTTTATTAGGGTTGGGCGCGCCGGAGGAAGTACTGGTATGGCTTTCCGCGATTACGGCTTTTATAGGCATGATGACGCATTGTAACGTGGATATGCGTTTTGGCCCTCTGTCATGGATTTTTAATACGCCCGGTCTTCACCGTTGGCATCATAGCCGTGACCTGCGGGAAGGGAATAAAAATTACTGCGAAAATATCATGTTATGGGACATGGTGTTTGGTACTTATATCAACCCGTCTCACCGTCCACCGGTTAATATCGGTATGGATGCTTATATGCCGCCCGGATTTTTGCAGCAGGTTTCCTGGCCTTTTCGTGTGAAGCGGCCTCTTTCCTCGCCTCTGTCGTCTGTTGATGCCGCTGAATAAATAGCTTTTTCATAAAATTTTACCTATTCTTCACGGTGCTTTAACATAAATGCTTTACTCTTGATTTGGCGTGGTAAAGGGGTAAGGCATGGCAGTATTCGACAAATGTAATTTTCTTTTAGGACAGGGTAGCGCGATTGTCATCGTGATACCGGCCCATTTGCCGGAAGCGGAGACTTATACTATTGCCATCACATCAGATCATTTAAACTTCAAGGCTGGCCATGAGTCCATTGCTGAAATGGCATATCAGGGCGAGGAGATTTATAAGCGATTGGCAGACTGTACGCAGGTGGGGATCATGGAATACCCGCCGGGTGAGGACTTTCCTCCCTGTATTACGAATGTTGCGTATATAGAAGTCAGGAGGGCTCTGTAGTGGTTGATGTACATATAAACCAGCCTTTAGAGGATGCTCTGGGAGACACAGTGAGTGTTGTGTCCAACAATTCGGCAGATCAGAATACCCTTCCTGTTAAACAGGTGCAAATGGGTCTGATAGAGATGAATATGCTTGCTGAGTCTTTGCCTGCGGGTGCTGGTTTGCAGGGTACGTTTAATAATGCCGTTGTAGGGCAGGAATTAGGACCGGGCAATCTTTATAGACCCGCAACACCTGATATTTCAACGCCGCAACCGGCATTGCCGCAAGATGATATGCCGGCCCCGGCAGTGGCTCCTCCGTCTACCGGTGGATTGGGTCTGTAGCTTATTCGGGCTGCTATCATTTTTACTTTTTTGTTTCTTTTTTTGAAAGTCTGTTGCATACCTGTGTATATCATAAACGCAAGGCTGCATGGGTTTTGTTATGTTAAAAACAAAAAGAGCATTGATTACAGGTGTAACAGGTCAGGATGGCTCTTTGCTGTCTTCTTTCCTGTTAGAGAAAGGCCATGAAGTCCATGGTTTGCGCTTATACTCAGATGTAAACAATACGGATCGTATCGTAAAAATTTTAGACCGGGATCGATTCCATCTTCACTATGCTGATCTGACAGATGGCGGGAATATTTGCCGTTTGCTGAGTGAAATACAGCCTGATGAAATTTATAATCTGGCGGCGCAAAGTCATGTCAAAGTCAGCTTTGAGGTGCCGGAGCATACAGCCGATGTGAATGGATTGGGCGTTTTACGTATTCTGGAGGCGATACGGACATTGAACATGACGGACAAGGTCCGTTTTTATCAGGCTTCCAGTTCTGAAATGTTCGGGAGCAGCGCCCCGCCGCAAAATGAAGACACGCCGTTTCATCCCTGTAGCCCCTATGGTGCGGCTAAGTTATATGCTTATTGGATCACGCGTACTTACCGAGAATCTTACGGATTGCATGCCTCCAATGGTATTCTATTTAATCATGAAAGCCCTGTACGGGGCGAGGAATTCGTAACCCGTAAAATCACAAGGGCTGTGGCGGCTATTGAAGCGGGCATGCAGGATATATTACAGATCGGTAATCTGGACTCACGCCGTGACTGGGGACATGCCCGGGATTATGTGGAGGGCATGTGGCTAATGCTGCAACAGGATAAGCCGGATGATTATGTGCTGGCTGCCGGGGAGGCCCATAGTGTAAGGGACTTTGTAACGGCCGCTTTTACCTGCATGGGAGTCATGTTGACATGGCAGGGTCATGGTCTTAAGGAAAAAGGTATAGATCAGAGGACAGGCCGCATTCTTGTCGCCGTTGACCCGCAGTTTTTCCGTCCCAATGAGGTCAATGTGCTGAGGGGGGATGCCCGGAAAGCCCATGAAAAACTGGGGTGGAAGCCCCGTGTTTCTTTTGCGGCTCTGGTGCAGGAAATGCTTGATGCTGATCGGGCTGTTTTGAGAGGCATGGAGACTGATGACGGATTCCTTCTCGCTGCAGAATAAGAAAGTCTGGGTTGCCGGTCACGCCGGTATGGTCGGGTCAGCACTGCTGCGACGGCTGCAGCAGGAGGATTGTGATGTTCTGACTATTGATCGTCATGATCTGGATTTGCGACGGCAGGATCATGTCGAGAAATTCTTTTTGAACCATAAGCCTGATGCTGTGATTGTTGCTGCGGCCCATGTCGGCGGTATTGTCGCGAATAATAACGAGCCTGCCGATTTTCTTTATAATAATCTGGCCATTGAAACGAATCTTATTCACGCTGCCTATAAGGCAGGTGTTGAAAAGCTCCTCTTTTTGGGCTCTTCATGCATTTATCCGCGGGAAGCGCCGCAGCCTATCCGTGAGGACTCCTTACTGACCGGTCCGTTGGAGCCAACAAATGAATATTATGCCGTGGCCAAAATTGCCGGGATTAAGCTATGTCAGGCTTATCGTAAGCAATATGGCTGTAATTTTATTTCAGCCATGCCCTGCAATTTATATGGTCCCGGCGACCGCTATGACGCAGAGCGCTCTCATGTTATCCCTGCGCTGATCATGAAAATGAATGAGGCTAAGGAGAAAAGGGCGGATCATGTGGTTTTGTGGGGAACCGGTACGCCGTTGCGGGAGTTCCTGTATGTTGATGATCTGGCAGAAGCTTTGGTGTTTTTGCTGGAGAACTATCAAGAGAGTGAGCCTGTTAATATTGGTGCCGGTCATGATGTTTCGATTGCCGCATTAGCCGGTACCATTGCAGAGGCTGTGGGGTTTGAGGGGACGATAGGCTTTGATTCAACAAAACCCGATGGTACGCCCCGCAAATTAATGGATAGCAGCAAGATCAACGCTATGGGATGGCAGCCACAGATTGTCTTGCCTGAAGGTATTAAAAAAGCCTATAAGTGGTACCTTGAAAATAAGAAGGTAGATCGTCTTTATGCGGTCGACAAAATGCCAGATAAGGGCCATACAAATGAGCACAGGTGCGTTACAACAGGCACAGAAAATTAAGACGGTAGGTATGAGTCAACAAGCGGCACAACATCTTTTGCTAATCGAACCTGCGGAGTTTTATGCGAATCCGCAAACGATGGACACGAATATTTATCAGGTTGAAGAAGAAGAGAGCCACGAAGAGATATTCAAGAAGGCCTTGGCTGAATTTCATAATTTCCGTGACGTGCTGGTGGAGAATGATGTCGTTGTAACGACAGTGCGTGGGATTGAAGGTTGTCCAGATCATATATTTCCGAACTGGATGTCTACTCATGAAGGGGGGCAGATGATTCTGTACCCGATGCGGAATGAAAATCGCCGTCGGGAACGCGCACCTGAAATGATCGATTTTATGGGCCGTTTTTATGAATTGGCACATGATTTTCGGGATTTTGAAAACCAGGGTCAGTTTCTGGAGAGCTTGGGCAGCTTGTGCCTTGATAGGGTTAATAAAGTGGCTTATATCGGCTTGTCTGCTCGTACGGATGAAAAACTGGCCCGTTTTTGGGGTGAGGAAACAGGGTATGATGTGGAAATTTTTGATACTCAAAACCATGAGGGCGTGCCAGTTTACCACACTGATCTGCTCATGTTTATCGGGACGGACATGGCTGGTCTTTGTACGGATTGTATTGTGGAAGGCCAACGGGCGCGGGTTTTATCGCGTTTAAAAGAAACGCATGATGTTGTTGATCTGAGTATAGAGCAGCTTCAGACGTTCTGCGGAAATGCTCTTGAAATCCGTAATATACGTGATGAGAAAATGCTGGTGATGTCCGATACAGCCTATCAGGCACTGCGCGATGATCAGAGAGAGGCTTACCTGAAGGATGTTACAAAAATTCTTCATGCGCCCATTCCAACGATTGAAAAATATGGTGGCGGTTCAGCGCGCTGCTTGATTATGGAGCTTTTTTAGGCCGGGGTTATCACGGACCGACTTTTCTCATGGTTAGAAAAACAACATCAGCGCCATATTCAATTTGGCCTGATATCTGAATTTTATCGCCCTTGCGGGAGAGTTTCAGAACAGTTTTATAAGTGACAGCTTTGCCGGTGGGGGAGCCGTCAGGCGCTGTCAGTAAAAAGTCAGGTGCCGAATCTTTGGGATCGGCCAGAGCAATCATTTCAACTTCATTGTCATTGAGAATCGTGAATCGGCTGCTCCACAACACACCGTTTTCATCCAGCCGGGATGTTT
>JAJFGQ010000070.1 GCA_021776075.1 Alphaproteobacteria bacterium
TTCTACCGATGTGCCTTTGACGGGTAGCAACAGTCAGGATTTGGGTATTCGTATTACCAACAACCCTCTGGAACGGATTAATTTTACAACAACTGATATTCGTGGTGATTCGACACCGGGCTGGGATGTTGAATTATACCGGAATGGCACGCTGGTGGATTTGCAGGTTGTGGCAGAGAATGGCCGTTATAATTTTGAAGACGTTCAGCTTTTCATTAATGATAATGATTTTGAATTATTGTTTTACGGGCCGCAGGGTGAAATACGGGAAGAAACAGTAAGTGTTCCGGTGAACCGGGCTCTGTTGTCGTCCCAGAACCATATATATGATGTGTCCCTGTCTCTGACGGATAAACAGACATTCCGGCAAATTGATTCGGGGGATGAAGACACGAATACCTTACATGCTGCGGGCCGTTATAACTTTTTTGTAGGTGATGCGTTTGGTTTTGCCGGATTCCGCAATCGTCAGGTCGATGGTGAAAACAAGCTGTATCTGGCTGGGGGGCTAACCAATATATGGAACGGCTATTTTATAGACACCAATATAGGTGTTGATGATGCTGCCGAAATCGGAACTGAGCTTGGTGTTCGTAAGTCTTTCGGCACGCTTGACTGGTCGGCGACAGCAGAGTTGCGGACAGATGAATTTACACCGGAAGGTGGGACCAACCCGTCCGTATTTTCTTTTAATACGGTTGCGAACTCACCTGTTCCTGACTGGATTGGCAAAAACTCACGTATTAATACGGGGTACAGATATGACGAATTCGCCAATGGTGATTTTCTCCAGAATACCCGTATGGCTTACAGTACACGGATAGGGCCTTTTCAGGTTAATAATGCTCTTCGTAATGAGCGCAGTGAGTTAGGCGGTGTAAAAAGGGAAGAGCTCCAGAATTCTACAAATCTACGGGGGGGGTATCGTAAATTGTCCTGGCGTGCCGGGATGACTTATGATTTTAAGCCCATAAAAGAAGTAGATGAATACCGTTTCCAACTGGGTTACAGGCAATCAAATAAATTAAGCGGGGAAGTTAATTTTCGTCACGATCCCGCGACTCGTTTCTCGGAAACACGTTTATCCGGGAACTGGACGCATGATAAATTCCGCCTTTCTCCTTTTGTTGAAATGGATAATCAGGATGAGCTGTTTGCCGGCGTTAACGTAAGCTTTGGTCTGATTGATACGCCGGATGATAATATCCCGGCCATGACAAGCCGCTCTCTGAATAACCGCGGCATTGTTACGGCTTTTGTTTTTCTGGATGAAAACGGCAACATGGTTTTTGATGAAGGTGATCAGCCCTTGGAAGATGTGATCGTTGAAAGTGTCAACTATAAACGGCGCGTTCCTACGGATGAAGATGGTAAGGCTATGATTGTCGACATGCCGGCTTATATTGCGACTGACATTCATGTGGATACGGAATCCTTTCCCGAGCCCTTTATGTTGCCTGCATTTGAAGGCATGTCGGTCATGGCCCGGCCGGGCGAATTGTATGATTTGTCCTTCCCTATCCACTATGCCGGTGAGATGGATGGTACGATTAGGGTGCTGGAGCGCGGCGGGCATAAAAAACAGGGTAGCTTCGTTCATGTTCAGCTTTTGCCGCTGGAAACGGAAAGGAACAAGGTTTTGTACTCACGGGGCGCGGAAGATGGTTTTTATGTGTTTTCCCTCATTGCACCGGGCCGTTACTATCTTGTACCCCGTGCTGATGATGTCCGTAAGTTTGGTGCGGCACAACCGATACCAAGGCTGGTTGAGGTCGGTTATGATGGCACGGTGTTATATGGTCATGATATAGAACTGGCCGTAGCCCACAAGAATGTGCCTTTTGTCGTTCTTGATGAGGAGATGGCCGCCTCTATGGCATTGCGGCCCGTTGCAGACAGGAGTCAGGCGACGCCGGAATATTTCATTAACATTGTGCAGGATGACTCTTCGCGTTTGTTAAAGCTGTTTCACAATTTACGCTTGAAGAAATATGCGGAAGTGTTTTTGGTCGGGCTACAAAAATTTGAGGTTGTTGAGTCTGAAACACAAAAAATAGTGACACGCTATCGTGTGCCTGATCATGATATTGAGGAGGCCTTCTGGCGGTGCAGTCAAATGGTAAAACATGATTTGCCCTGTCAGGTTGAGGCCGTCCTGCCGCCGTCTATAGGGGCTGTATCGGACGAACTGGCCATGATAGATGCGGATATATAATACGCGTTCTCGTTAAAAATAAGACATTTTACTACTGCCGTCATCGCCTGAATACGCGATACGTATTCTGGGGCGATCCATATAGGACAGATAGATTCCCCTAGGATTTGCCTCGCAAATCCGGAGAATGACGATGGAGGAGTTGTCTTATTCTTAATCGAAATTACTATAATTATTCCCCGTAGGGTACCCAGATATTTTTGACTTGTGTTGCGCGGCGGAGGAAATCCCGGCTTTGTACATGCGCTGCTTTTGTCCAGTCGCGGTCCTTGCCGTAATTACACCATGTTTGTTTCAGGTTGCCGGTTGAGGTCTTTTCAACAAGGGTGCTGCCTTCTGCGGTGCCAAAATACCAGAGACCGTCAAGGTTATCATGTTCGGTCAGCGTTTTTGTCAGGTCGTTGCGTTCGCCTGTGACAATGTTAATGACCCCGCCCGGTACATCGGAGGTCTCCAGTATTTGATAGAAATCTGTTGCCGCCAGCGGGTAGAGCGAGGAGGGCACGATGACGGCGGCGTTACCCATCGCCATAACAGGTGCCATCAGGGATATAAAGGACAGGAAGGGTTGCGTATCCGGGCAGACGATTCCGATTGTGCCCAACGGTTCGTTCATAGCCAGTGCCACGCCGCGCAGGGGTGGATTGTGAACGTGTCCTTCAAATTTGTCACACCAGGCGGCATAGCTAAAGAGGCGTTGTATAGCGAATGACACCTCTTTCGTTGCCGCAGCGGCGCTGCATTCGGTCATGGCGCAAATACGGTTTTCAAACTCTTTTGTGCGGTATGACAGGTTTTCCGCCATGTAATACATGATTTGCGCGCGGTTATGGGTGTTTGTGTCCCGCCATGAGTCCGCCGCTTTGGAGGCCGCTTCCACGGCATCACGAATATCTTTGCGGTTGCCTTCCCCCGCTTCGCCGATAAGGCAGCCGGATGGTGATATAACAGGCATGGCATAGTTTCCATCCGGGCGTTTTTGCTTGCCGCCGATATACATTTTGGCTGTACGGTCGATAAAATCGGTATGGGTTGTTTTTTGTGCGGGTCGTTTTTGCGGTTTACATTGTTCGAATGATTTTTCTATTTTGGGTTTCATGTAAGAAAAAAGCCCTTCAAACCCGCCTTCACGGCCAAATCCTGATTCTCTGTAGCCGCCAAAGCCAACAGTGGCGTCAAATAATTCTGCTGAATTGACCCAGACAACACCGGCTTTGATTTTCGGCGCCATCTCCATGGCCATATTAATATTTTCTGTCCAGACAGCGGCAGCAAGGCCGTAGCGCGTGTTATTGGCCAGTTCAATGGCTTCTTTCTGGTTTTTAAATGACATGGCAACAAGAACGGGGCCGAAAACCTCTTCCTGTACGATCGTATCGCTCGGTGTGACATCAGTCAGCAATGTCGGCGGATAGAAACAGCCCGTATCCGGGCACTCTGCCGATTGGTAAAGTTCTGCACCGTCAGTTACGGCTTTGTCGACAAGGCTTTTGATTCGCGTTTGTTGCGTTTTATCTATAAGCGCACCGATATCAATGCATTTATCCATGGGGTTGCCGACGCGTAAGGCATCCATGCGTTTTTTCACCTTTTTGATAAATTTATCGTAGATGCTTTCCTGCACCAAAAGGCGGGAGCCGGCACAGCAGACTTCACCCTGATTAAACCATATGGCATCCACAAGACCTTCCACGGCGCTATCCAGATCGGCATCGTCAAAGACAATGAAAGGGGACTTTCCGCCCAGTTCCAGTGTCAGCCCCTTGCCGGACCCTGCCGTTGTTTCACGGATCAGGCGGCCTATATCCGTAGAGCCGGTAAAAGCGATTTTATCAATGTCTTTATGGGCGGTTATCATGGCGCCGACTTTTCCATCGCCGGTCACAAGGTTAAATACGCCTTTTGGCAATCCGGCTTCGGTGCAAATTTCTGCAAAAAGCTGGGCGGTCAGGTTTGTTTGTTCTGCGGGTTTTAAGACGACCGTATTTCCGGTTGCGATGGCCGGAGCCACTTTCCATGACAGCATCAGTAGCGGAAAATTCCACGGGATGATCTGCCCGGCAACGCCGTAAGGTTCATAATCCGGCATTTCTTCTTCGATCGTTTGTGCCCATCCGGCATGGTGATAAAAGAATCTTGCGGCTTCAGGAATATCAACATCACGGGACTCTCGAATAGGCTTGCCGTTATCAAGCGTTTCGAGAACAGCAAATAAACGCGCGTGTTTCTGGATGAGGCGGGCAATAGCATAAAGATATTTACCTCGTTCAAAGCCGGGCAGCGCCGCCCAGCTTTTTTGGGCCGTGCGTGCCGCCTTCACGGCGTCATCCACTTCCTTTTGCGTGGATTGCACGAGTTTGCCCAGTTTTTCACCATTGGCCGGGTTTTCAGCCGTAAAATGTTGGGCTTTATCAACTGTTATAAATTTTCCGTTGATAAAGGGGGTGTATAGGCCTTTACGGTTTTCAATCCATGCTTTGGCGTGATCGTCGCTTTCTGGTGCCGGTCCGTATTCCATTGTCTCGAATATTTCTGCGACTTTATTGCTCATGATGTATTCTCCTTACGACATAGGATGGCGGTTAGCGGCGGAATAGCGGCCCGTGATGAAATGCTCCAGCTGCCGTTCTATATCACCCAGCAGGCTGGAGGCGCCAAAGCGGAATAATGCCGGTTGCAGCCAGTCATGGCCGAGTTCGTCTTTCATTAAGGCTTGATAGGCCAAAGCATCTTTGGCTTTGCTGATACCTCCTGCCGGTTTGTAGCCCACTTTATATCCGGTTTTCTCATAGTAATCGCGGATCATGCGGACCATAACCATGGTGACAGGCAGGGTGGCGTTAACGCCCTCTTTGCCGGTGGAGGTCTTGATAAAATCGGCACCGCCCATCATACAAACAAGAGATGCCTTGGCAACATTACGCATGGTCGCCAGTTCTCCTGTGGCCAGAATGGTTTTTAAATGCGCTTCTCCGCAGGCTTCCCGATAGGATTTAATTTCGTTATAAAGCGCCCGCCAGTTTTGATTCAAAACATGTTGGCGGGTGATTACGATGTCTATTTCTTTGGCGCCTGCTTTGACCGAGGCCTTGATTTCAGACAATTTTACAGCCTGTGGTGACAGGCCGTGCGGAAAACCCGTAGAGACGGCGGCGACGGGAATATTTGTGCCCTCCAGTGCCTCTATGGCCGTCGGCACCATCTGGTGATAGACGCAAACAGCGCCGGTATGGATGTTTTTATCGCCCATGCCGAGTTCTTCCAGAGTATCCCGCCGGACAGGCTGGATAGCCTTGGCGCACAGGCGTTTGACCCGGCCCGGTGTGTCGTCGCCGGACAATGTTGTCAGGTCAATGCATGTGAGCGCTTTCAAAAGCCATGCGGCCTGCCAGTCTTTTTTGACAGAACGGCGTGTTGTGAGTGTTTTTGTGCGTTGTTCGACGGCGCTTAAATTGACGCGTGCGCCGTTAACCCACGATTTATCAAGGGGGATGCCGGGATTGCGTTTAACATCATGGGTAAAACATTCCGATTGTCCCGGTCCATCATTGGCGGCAGTTTGCAGCTTAATATCCTGCATGGCGCTTTCTCCCCTTTCCCAAATTGTTCTTCTCGGAAACCTTGTGCAGACTAGCACACAGGGGTTTTAAGTCAAATATAGTCCCCTAGTATTCCAGACCGGGTGTTTTTTGTTTTCTTGCAGGCGAATTGGGGGAGATGTTATCCAGAACGGCCAGCAGGTCGTTGATAACGCCGCTGGCACCGAAGCGGAAAAAGGCCGGGTTTGTTTTGTCCGACCCCATTATATTGTCCGCCAGAGCAAGATAGTGCGCGCAGTCATCTGTTGAGCTGACGCCGCCGGAGATTTTGACGCCGATATTGTGTCGGGCCGCAACGTCAAGCAAAATAGCGCCGCTTTCCAGTGTTGCCCCGCCGCCGGGATGTTTGCCGGTTGACGTTTTTAGAAAGTCGGGATGGATTTCTTTGGCCACCAGTGCGCAGGCTTCGTGTAAATCGTTGTAATCGTTGAAGGCCGCACTTTCCATGATGACCTTCAGGGCCGGGTGAAAGCCGCTATATGGGGACCGGCAGACATCGTCGGCTGTTCTCAGAAGCATGAGGGCTTTTTCGCTGTTGCCGTTCAGGAAGCTTTTATAATCAAAGACAATGTCAATTTCTGTTGCGCCTGCCGCGACCGCTTTGGCAATCGCTTCTGCTGTGTTTTCAGGCGTGGCCATGTTTCCTTCTGTTGTATGATCGCCATCAGGAAAATTGATAACGGTGGCGATGGCGGCCCCTCCTGCCGGGATGTTATCGGCGGCTGTTTTTACAAATGCCGGATAAACGCAAACAGCAGCCGTGTAGCCATGCTTTGTACGCGCTTTTTTGCACAGGGCTTTGATGCTTTTTTGTGTGTCATCTTCTTTCAGGGATGTCAGGTCCAGAGATGACAGAGCGCGCTGAGCCACACCTTTGTCGCCCCTTTCCTTGCGGGCGGCCTCAATTTTTTTGGCAAGTTGCTGTGGAATGTTTTTCATGAGCGATCTCCAAGGCTTAGCTCGGCGCCGGACCGTTCTTTTTTTTGCGGTGATTATATGCGGTATTGAACTGTCCGATAATATCTTCGGCGATCTTTTTACCGGTTTTATTGGCGACGGCCTTGTTAAAGGCAATGGCACGGTATTCATTGTTGAACTGCACGACAGCTGTATCGGCCATTTTTTTGTGTGATCCGCCGTGATCCGCCGCTATATCTTCCAGCGATTCGTTCGTATTGTTATGAGCAACTGTGGATTCTGTGACATTGCCGTCCAGCGCTTCCATGATGTCCGCGTAACCAAACATTTTAGCAATATCATAGGCTGTATGATCCTGATCATTGGTTATTGTCCGGTCAGCGCCGTTTTTAAGCAGCAACTCAACCGTATCAAGCGCACGGTTTTTGCAGGCCAGCATCAGGGCCGTATTACCCGCGCCATCCTGTAAGTCCATCTTGGCATGGTGGTTCAGGAGGAGCTCTGTCATTTCAGGCGTACCGTATTCGGCGGAATCCATTAAGACCGTCCGGTCATCCTGCCCTTTAATATCCAGGTTAGCGCCATATGAGATTAAAGATTCGATGGCCTTGGTATTATCGTCGATGAGAAGAAACATAATGGCTGTATTGCCTTCATAGTCCTGTGCGTTTGGATTAGCATTGTTGGCCAAAAGCGTTTCTATGATATTTGTGACGGTGGATTCATTTTTTTCTTTATCATCTTCGTCATCTTTCGATGGGGTGCAGGCGGCCCATAACAGGGGTGTGAATCCTTCTATATCCTGAATATTCGCGTCGGCGCCATGGTTCAGAAGCATTTTGATAATATCAATGTGCTCATTAAGAACGGCAAAAGAGAGGGCTGTCAGACCCGTTTCGTCTTGTTCATCAATGAGGGTCTTGCCGTCTTTCAGAAGACGTAGAACTTCATCATCATAGCCATGTTCTGCGGCGCGTATGAGCTCCGGTACGTTATTTGTATTTTTTTTCATTATATTTTCCCCGTTTCAAAGATTGCGATCAAGCTAGCAGGATAAAATCCGTTATGCCAATATTCTTAGGGCGTAAGATCAGACGGCCCGGTTATTTTTCTGTAAGGGAGGTTCCTCTTTTTTCTAAAGTCTTTGAAATGCTTTTCTGTTGCGGTCTCAAATTGCGCCAGCAGGGCCTCAAGGTCCATGTCGGGCAGAGGGTCTTTTATTGATGACGCGGCAATTTTGTTTTCACGGTCCCCAATCAATTTTTGCAGGTCTTCTTTTTCCATTATTCTGGCATAATCCGCCGCTGTCATGTCATGGCAATCCCTGATAGAGACGTCGGCCCCATGGGTCAGTAGCAATTTCGTAATTTCCTCACGGTCAATGAGAATGGCTACCATAAGGGGGGTGACGCCGTTTTTGTCTTTTGTATTGGGGTTGGCTTTTTCTGTGAGAAGGAATGTGGCTATATCATGAAAGCCGAAAAATACGGATAAGGAGAGAGAGGTCTGACCATCCTTGTTCCTGACTTCTTTATCGGCGCTATTTGTCAGTAGAAAAGCCACCATTTCTTTTTGGTTATTTAACACAGCGGCCATAAGGGGGGTTAAGCCCGTTGAATCTTGTCCATTGATGTCGGCGCCGTTGGCTAGAAGTTGTTTTATGTGCGCTGTATCGTCCTTTTTTGCGGCTTCAATCAGGAGCAGGTTTTTGCTTTGATCTTTTCTTTTCATAGTTTATTCCCCGTCAGAATACAAAAATTTCTGTAAATCTATAAGATAATTTTAGTTACGTCAAATTGTAACTGTTTTACTTTCCACGCCTTATCTTAAAAGCGTGAAAATCATTAAAAAATCTGCTATAAGTAGACATGTAGCCATGCTATTACATGCTGCTGTGGTTTTCTCTCCGGAAGCCATCTTTCTATCACATATCCGGTCTTTTTTATGCCCCCTGAACAAAAAATTCTGATAGCGCCGTCTATTTTATCTGCCGACTTTGCCCGGCTGGGGGAGGAAGTGCGTGCTATTGATAAAGCGGGCGCCGATTACATCCATATTGATGTAATGGACGGCCATTTTGTACCGAATATTACGATTGGTCCGGGGGTGGTGAAAGCTTTGCGTCCCCATACGGATAAGATATTTGATGTGCATCTGATGGTGGCCCCTGTTGACCCTTACATAGAAGATTTTGCGCAGGCCGGGGCAGATATTATTACTATCCATGTTGAGGCCGGGCCGCATATGCACCGGACGTTACAGGCGATTAAAAAGACGGGTAAAAAGGCCGGTATTTCTTTGAATCCCTCAACGCCGGCCCATACGATCCGCCATGTTATGGATCTTGTGGATCTGGTTTTGGTTATGACGGTTAATCCCGGTTATGGCGGGCAGTCTTTTATTCCGCTCATGGATAAAATTCAGGAAATCCGGCAAATGATTGAGGCGACAGGGCGGCCCATAGATCTGGAGGTGGATGGCGGCATTAACAAGGAGACGGCCAAACAGGTTATCGAAGCCGGGGCAAATGTTCTTGTGGCCGGGACGTCCGTCTTTAGGGATGGGCCGGAGCGCTACGCTGACAACATAGCTATGTTGCGGGAGGTATAAGGTGCGGCTTAGTTTTGTGCATCATATCCGTAAAAAAGCCAACCATCTGGCTTTTGATAGCATTCTGTATAACTGGTCTTTGCGCGGCGGCGGTGCTTCTGCCTCTCTCAAGACGCTACCCGTGGATAGTTGGCCCGGTGATGCGGAACGGGGACGCTGGTTGTGCGGCGGTGCGTTTTCAATAGACGGTGAGCATCTTGAAATGCACGGTCAGTGTTGGGAGCCGGTTGGTGTCGATGAAAGCTGGCTTGTACAGATGCATGGTTTTGAATGGTTGCGCGATTTGCGGGCGCTGGGTGGCGATCAGGCACGCCAACAGGCGCGTGCTATGATCACGAGTTGGATGGACACCTATTCCCGTTGGCATAGTCTGTCATGGCGACCTGATTTAACAGGTCAGCGCGTTGCGCATTGGCTTGTTTTTTATGATTTTTTTGCAACAAGCGCAGACGAAGGGTTTCAGGACAGGCTTTTGGACTCTCTTCTGAAACAGGCCCGTCATCTTTCACGGTCATTGCCCGGTACAACAGAAGGACTGCCTTTATTGCACGGTATTAAAGGCTTGGCTTATGCGGGGCTTGCTTTTGAAGGGCGTGAATCATGGCTTGGACAGGCTTTGGATTTACTGCAAGAGGAGACGGAAAAGCAGATTTTAAGCGATGGCGGCCATGTCAGCCGCTCCCCGGCGCAATTGCAGGCCGCTTTGCAAATATTTATTGATTTGCGTCATGCTATTTTGAGCGCGGGATATCCTGTGCCGGAGAAAATAGAGCATACGATTGACCGTATGGCACAGGCATTACGGTTTTTTCGTTATGCTGACAAAGGTTTTGCTCTTTTTAATGGCGCGCAGGAAGGGGATAGAGAGCTCACAGATGCTGTGTTGGCAAAATCGAATGCCCGCGGAAAGGTTTTGCGGGGTTTGCCGTATACGGGATATGAACGGGCGGTGTTGGGGCGTAGCCTGTTGATGGTTGATACGGGAACACCACCCCATCATCCCTATGACAGACAGGCTCATGCGGCGCCTTTGGGGTTTGAGTTTGCTTACGGCAAAGAACGTGTGTTTGTGTCCTGCGGTTCCCACCCGGCGGATAAGGAATGGCAGGATGTTTTGCGGGGGACAGCAGCTCATAACGCGCTGGCACTGGATTACCGGAATATTTGTGAGGTCAGGGATGACGGCCATTTGGGACGAAAACCCAGAAAAGTCACTGTCATGCGGGAGGAATCAAAAGATGCCCTTCTTCTTGAGTGTTCTCATGATGGTTATGTACCTCTAAATGGTGTGACGCACCGCCGCCGCTTTTTTCTTCTCAATCAGGGGCATGATTTTCGCGGTGAAGAAAATCTGACTTGTTCTATCGGTCTAAGCCGCCCTCTGGATATTATTTTAAGATTCCATCTGCATCCACGGGTTCTTGTGTCTTTAATTCAGGACGGAGATGAGGCTTTGTTGCGTCTTCCCGGTGGCGCGGGCTGGCGCTTTTTTTGTACGGGGGGACGTATGGCTCTGGAGAATAGTATTTATCTGGGGGAAGGCTGTCAGATTCGCAAGACAAAGCAACTGGTGATTTATAGCCGTATGGAAAGCGATCATGTGCAGGTAAAATGGGCCTTGCAGCGGGAGAGCCGTTGATTTAGGGTCGGTATCCAATGGCAAAGTCATCAAAATCATATATCTGTCAGTCCTGTGGCGCTGTTCATACGCGCTGGACGGGGAAATGTGATTCATGCGATGAGTGGAATACGATTGCTGAAGAGGTCACAGAGGCCTCCGTGCCGAAGGGGCTTGGCTCCTCTAAAAAAGGGCGGTCACTGACTTTTGTTGATCTAAAGGGCGAAGATTCAAAAAAATTACCGCGTCATGTTTCCGGTGTGTCCGAGTTTGACCGTGTGACAGGTGGTGGTCTGGTGCCGGGCTCGGCGCTTTTGATTGGCGGTGATCCCGGTATCGGGAAGTCAACTTTGCTTTTGCAGATCATGTGCGCTTTAGCCAGAACAAAGGCCCGGTGTGTGTATGTATCCGGTGAAGAATCTATCGATCAGGTGCGGTTGCGGGCTGACAGGCTGGCCTTGTCGGACTCGCCACTGGCTCTGGCCTCGGCAACAAATGTTCGTGATATTGTAAGTTCCATGGAAGATACGGCGAATCATATTGATCTTCTGGTCGTTGACTCGATCCAGACCATGTATGTCGATACGGTTGACAGCGCACCGGGGACTGTGACGCAGGTCCGTACGTCTGCACAGGAGATTATACGTACGGCGAAAAGGCGCGGCACTGTTGTTTTGTTTGTCGGTCATGTGACGAAGGATGGACAGATTGCCGGTCCTCGTGTGTTAGAGCATATGGTGGATACGGTTCTTTATTTTGAAGGGGATCGTTCCCATCAGTTCCGTATTCTGCGGGGTGTCAAAAATCGTTTTGGTCCGACGGATGAAATCGGTGTCTTTGAAATGGCAAATGAAGGGCTGGTGCCCGTTGAAAATCCGTCGGCGCTCTTTTTAGCGCAGAGACAGCAAAATGTACCCGGAAGTGCGGTTTTGGCCGGACTGGAAGGGACTCGCCCTGTTTTGGTGGAGGTGCAGGCACTTGTGGCGCCCTCCCCCCTCGGTACGCCGCGCCGGGCGGTTATTGGATGGGATACTTCACGGCTAGCTATGATTTTAGCCGTGTTGGAAGCGCGATGCGGCCTTCAGTTTTCGGGCAGTGATATTTATTTGAACATTGCCGGCGGTATCAGAATTACGGAACCGGCGGCGGATTTGGCCGTTGCGGCCGCCTTGGTAAGCGCTATGTCAGGTGTTCCTTTGTCTGCGGATACTGTCTTTTTTGGTGAAATTGGTTTGGCCGGAGAGATTCGTCAGGTGGCACAGCCTGATGTGCGTATTAAAGAGGCAAGCAAATTAGGCTTTGAAAAGGCCTTTCTTCCCAAAAGGAAGACCAAAAAAGGACAGAATAATAAAGCCAATGATTTGTTGGATGTTCAAGAAATCGGACATGTACAGGATATTGTGGATATGTTTTCTGCGCCCGATGAGGCATTACAGTATAGGCAGGCTTGAATTGATTGCTTATACTCTTCCTTCAGAAGACTTGTTTTGTTAAGAAAACCGCATTCACTTCAGGATATATAGTTTATGATTGTAGATATTGTCGTCCTTGCTGCCTTGCTTGTTTCTGCTGTTATTGCTTTTTTGCGCGGCTTTATTCGTGAAATTCTGACTATTATCGGGGTTGTTGGCGGTGGTCTGGCGGCGATGTATGCCGGTCCTTTTCTGGCACCGCAGGTGCGGGGCTGGATTGGCGCGGAAGAGGACGGCGAATCCCGAAAATTATTTGACATTATTCCTTATGGGGCCGTAGCCGATATTTTGGCCTATGGCGTTATTTTTATTATTGTTGTCCTGATTTTGTCTGTGATCAGCCACTTGTTGTCGGGGTGGGCTAGAGCCGTAGGGCTGGGCGCGCTGGATCGTACATTTGGCGTCGTTTTCGGTGTTATACGAGGGGTCGTTCTGTTGTCACTGTTATATCTCCCGGCCTATTTATTTGTAGATGCCGAGACACGTGCGGGCTGGACGGAAGGTAGCAAAACGGGCTTTTATGTCGAAACGGTTTCGGGGTGGATAGCAACACTTTTGCCTGCAAACCTTTCAGAGGATGTGGAGAGCAAGGCCGGGAATGTTGCTGAATCGGCAGCGCAGGCGACACGTGAAAAATTGCAGGAGCTTGATATTTTACGTCAGGATACCAAAGAATCTGCGCCGGAAAATCCCGGTTATAAAGAAGAACAACGGCAGCAATTAAATGATCTGATTAAGGATGGTCTTGATGAATAAATCACCCTTTGACGATGATAAGCTTCATGAAGAATGCGGCGTTTTTGGCGTTTTTGGCCATGATGATGCGTCTGCACTGGTCGCGCTGGGTTTACATGCTTTGCAACATCGCGGACAGGAAGCGAGTGGCATTGTCAGTTTTGATGGTGAAGATTTCTACGCGCATCGTGCGCAGGGGTTGGTCGGAAAGGGGTTTAGCGATCCCAATGTGATAGCGCGTTTGAAGGGGTATGCCGCTATCGGTCATAATCGCTATTCTACAACGGGCGAAACCCTGGCCCGGAATATTCAGCCGCTTTATGCGGATTTGTCGTTTGGCGGTTTTGCCGTAGCCCATAATGGCAATCTGACGAATACGCATCAATTGCGTCAGGAACTCGTGACACAGGGGGCTATATTTCAGTCTACAACGGATACGGAAGTCATTATCCATTTGATGGCGCTTTCTAAAAAAACGGCCATTATTGATCGTTTGGTTGATGCTCTTCATCAGATAAAGGGCGCTTATTCTCTGGTCGCCTGTACGGGTGATCGCGTGATAGGCGTACGCGATCCGTACGGTATTCGCCCCCTTGTTTTGGGACGTTTGGGCGACTCTCACATTCTGGCCTCTGAAACATGCGCTCTTGATATTATCGGGGCGACATATGTTCGTGATGTAGAAGCTGGAGAGTTGATTATCATTGATAAAGACGGCGTACACAGCAAGCGGCCTTTCGGTGATAAATCATCACGGTTTTGCATTTTCGAATATATTTACTTCGCTAGACCTGACAGTTTCATGGAAGGTCATTCCGTTTATGAGGTTCGTAAGGAAATAGGCGCTGAACTGGCACGGGAAGCGCCCTGTGTTGATGCCGATTTGGTTGTGCCTGTTCCGGATAGCGGTGTACCGGCGGCCATCGGTTTTGCAGAAGCAGGAAAAATACCTTTTGAGCTTGGTATTATTCGCAATCATTATGTGGGGCGTACTTTTATTGAGCCAACGGACCAGATTCGCCATCTGGGTGTAAAAATGAAGCATAATGCGAACAAGGCCTTTATTGAGGGCAAAAAAGTGGTGCTGGTCGATGATTCAATCGTCCGTGGTACGACGTCACAGAAAATCGTAGAAATGGTAAGACAGGCCGGGGCAAAGGAAGTGCATATGCGGATTGCCTCACCGCCGACGGCGCATAGTTGTTTTTACGGAATAGATACACCCTCAACAGAAAATTTGTTGGCGCACAGGATGTCTGTTGACGAGATACAGGATTTTATCGGTGTGGATTCTATGGCTTATGTATCAATTGACGGCCTTTATCGAGCTGTCGGCGCCGCTAAAAGAGACAACGGCGCGCCGCAATATTGCGATGCCTGCTTTACAGGGGAATATCCTGTGGAGTTAGTGGATCATACGGATAAGAGCGCTAGAACAAAAATTTCAAGCCTGAACGAGAGGCGTCAAAAGGGGTGATCAAAGGGGATGAGTAATTTGTTTGATCTCAGTGGGAAAACGGCCCTGATTACAGGCGCTTCACGCGGTATCGGCGCAGCCGTGGCCAAAGCCTACGCGAAGGCCGGCGCGCATGTTGTCCTGATGGCGCGGACCGTCGGAGGCCTGGAGGAGGTCGATGATGCTATTCGTGCAGCAGGGGGAACGGCAACGCTGATTTCACAGGATTTAATGGAGCTGGATAAAATAGATATCCTCGGCCCGGCTCTGGCAGACCGCTTTGGCGGTCTTGATATTTTTGTCGGTAATGCCGGGCTTCTGGGTCCTTTAACGCCCTTGAGCCATATATCGGCCAAAGAATGGGATAAAGTCATGACCCTGAACATGACGGCCAATTTTCGTTTAATCCGGACGCTGGACCCTCTGTTAAGGGCATCACAGGCGGGCCGGGTTATTGTTGTGTCTACGGGCGCGCATGTTATACGGGGTGAAAAGGCTTATTGGGGTGCTTATGCCGCGAGTAAGGCAGGGCTGGAAGCCTTGGCCAGAACCTATGCCGCCGAGACACAAAAAACAAATATGCGTGTGAATATTATAAATCCCGGTGCTGTTCGTACGGCGATGCGTGCTTCTGCCGTACCGGGAGAAGACTCTGAACAGCTTCCCGCGCCGGATGATATTACGGGTACGTTTCTTGAACTGGCCTCGGAATCCTGTCAAAAACACGGCGAAACGATTTCGATAGATAATTCAAATATCTGATTTCTTTAAGGCTCGCTAAACCCGCAACGGCATAAGAACATAGAGCGATGAAAGATCGCTGGTGTCCTGAATGATCGTCGGGGACGCCGCATCGGCCAAGGTCAGGCGGCAACCTTCTCCTTCGATTTGTCCGGTTATATCCAGCAGATAGCGGGCATTGAAACCGATTTCAATATTGTCGTTACCGTTGACTTCCAGATCTTCTGTGGCGCTGCCGGCTTCCGGAGAATTGGCCGAAAGAGTCATTGTTTTACCATTCAGGGTCAGTTTCAGCGCCCGTGATTTTCCATCAGAGATCGTGGAAACGCGATCAATGGCGCTGGTGAATAATTTCGGGTCCACCTCAACAATCTTGTCATTCCCGGACGGGATAACCTGCTCATAATTCGGAAAAGTGCCGTCAATTAATTTTGAGGTCAGGACGATATGGTCGAACGTGAAACGAATTTTGCTTTCTGACAGGCTGATCTGGATAGAATCAGCAGCATCTTCCAGTAATTTACGGAGCTCGTTTATAGCTTTGCGGGGAATGATAACGCCCGGCATGCCGACGGCATCATCCGGCAGGGGCATTTCAAACCGGGCCAGACGGTGCCCGTCTGTTGCAACGGCACGGAGAACTTTCACGCCTTCACTCTCGGCCTCATGAACATAAATGCCATTCAGGTAATAACGTGTTTCCTCTGTCGACATGGCAAATTTTGTCCGGTCGATCAGGGCTCTTAAATTAGAAGCAGGCAGAGAAAAGCTTGTCGGTAATTCTGTGCCGCCAATTTCAGGAAAATCACCAACCGGCAGACAGCTTAGACGGAACTTCGAGCGCCCTGATTTTATAGTCATGGCATTGCCGCTATCGTCCAAAGCCAGTTCTACGGAGCTGCTATCCGGTAATTTGCGTACAATGTCGTGGAGCGTATGGGCCGGCGCCGTTATCATGCCGGGCACATCAACCTGTGCGGCCACAGCTTCGTTGATCTCCAGATCCATATCAGTTGTGGCCATCGCCAGCGTGCCATCTTCAGCCTTTAGCAAAACATTTGAAAGAATAGGGATCGTGTTGCGCTTCTCAACAACGCTTTGCACGTGATTCAGTGATCGTAACAACGCGGCACGGTCAATGCTCAGTTTCATGGCTACCTACCTGTCGATTCATTCTGTTAAAGCTAAGAGAATCGCAATATAGCACAGGATACAGACGATCCAAACGATTTCTCAGCGGCCATCTTTCTATTTATTACCGATGTTGTATCAGCCCGTCAGCGCCCGACGGACGATTTCAACATCCTGTGCGATTTGGGGATCTTCATTCATCAATTCATCAATCTTGCGCACGGCATGCATCACGGTTGTGTGATCGCGCCCACCAAACTTGCGTCCAATTTCAGGTAAAGAGCGGGCCGTAAGCTGTTTGGCCAGATACATGGCAACTTGCCGGGGGCGCGCTACATTGCGGGCACGGCGGGCTGAATGCATGTCAGTCATACGGATATTGTAATGTTCGGCTACTTTACGCTGAATTTCGTCAATTGTGATGCGCCTGTCATGGGAGCGCAGCAAATCCTGCAATACGTCCTGCGTTGTTTCCAGCGTAACGAGCTGCTTTGTAACATCCGCATGAGCAATAATCCGATTAAGCGCACCCTCGAGTTCCCGGATATTCGAGGTAACTTTCAGGGCTAAAAACTCAAGAACAGCATCGGGAATATCAGCCTGTAACAAAGAGCGCTTGGATTGCAAGATACCGAGGCGTAGTTCATAAGTGCTGGGGTGAATATCAGCAACAAGTCCCCAAGCCAGACGGGAGCGCAGGCGTTCTTCGAGCCCGAGCAAATCTGATGGGGCTTTGTCGGCAGAAATAACAATTTGTTTGTTTTGGTCAACCAGCGCATTGAAGGTATGGAAGAATTCTTCCTGTGTGGCTTCTTTGCCGCTCATAAACTGAATATCGTCAATCATAAGGATGTCTACGGAACGGAAAGTTTCCTTGAACATCATGGTATCTTTCGAACGCAGGGCGCGCACAAACTGATACATAAATTTTTCAGCAGAGAGATAAATAACTTTCTTTTCCGGCCACTGTTTTTTCATGGCCCAGCCAATAGCGTGCATGACGTGCGTTTTACCAAGGCCGACACCGCCGTAAAGAAACAGAGGATTGAAAGGGACGTTCTGGCTTTCGACAATGCGTTGTGCGGCGGCATGAGCCAGCGCATTAGGCTTGCCGATAACAAAAGTGTCAAAGGAAAAACGGGGATCAAAGGGCGAAGTGACATCAAGGGAAGCTTCGGCCGCTTTTTCATTCTGATTAGCTTTGCGGATGACTTTTTGTTTTGTGTCCTGCGTTTTAGGTGTGTCGTCAAAAATAGCGGCGTTTTGTACGACGACAATTTCCAGTCGTTTTATCTCAGCATTAACGGTAGCGCACATTTCTAAAATGCGGGTGGCGT
Organism: Alphaproteobacteria bacterium; assembly: GCA_021776075.1. Taxonomy (GTDB): domain Bacteria; phylum Pseudomonadota; class Alphaproteobacteria; order Micavibrionales; family Micavibrionaceae; genus JAJFGQ01. Next base: position 17,833 of record JAJFGQ010000070.1, read on the forward strand.
AGTGGGTTTGTATCCAGTCGCGCATAAATCGCGTTGGTACGGAAACTTCCAGAGTTCCGTGATAACAGGCTTGTAAGGTCAGGGGTTTTAACCAGCTGCGGAACACGGCCTCACCGAACTCATTACGGAGGTTGCCGTGAATCTCTTTCCAAAGGGACAGAATTTCGGGAGTCGGCGTAAAAGAAGAATCGCCCTTAGCGGTGCTCTTTTTTGTGGTCGCGGCGGAAGCCTTACCTGAAATTTCTGACATTGTCTTCTATTCTCCCTCGTTTTAAAATTAAAAAATATCAAGCTGATTACAGAGCGTGCAATCTATAAAAAAGCACAAAAAACCTCTTGCAGAAGCGCAAACGCCATCCGCATTATTTCATTTCTGAATCAGTTAAAAACTAAAAGGCAACGACTGAAAACCGGTACAACTTTCGATGTTTTTCCGGAGAAGACAGTCTAACCTTCCCTCTTCATACTCAGGGCTAATTTAAATAGACCCTGTAAAAATCTTACAGCTGGATTAGAACAATCCATGAAGCGACTTTAAAGAAAAAAGTACCTTCCCGCGCTGGATTTTATTGCTGTGCAGACTTTCGATTACGTCTCTCTGTCTGCCAGCGCATAAAAAGACAGTAGATGGATTTTTTGAAGATTGCAATGAGATCAAATAGAGAACATTTAAAAAGAAATATTTTTTCGTTTTTTTATTTAAAAACAGGAAATCGACCTGAGGAATTACTTTCTCAGGTCACAATAAGTTCTTGTTTTTACTTTTGAATCAGAAAGCGCAGTTTAAGTTTCTACGACGCTTTCTTTAATGTTTTTATACGGGCTGAAATTCTCGAAATTCTTCGGGCTGCCGTATTCTTGTGCATAATCCCCTTGGATACGCCACGATCTATTTCCGGGCGGGCCACTTTTAAGGCTTCTTCAGCTTGTTTCGCATCGCCAGCCAGTAAGGCCAGTTCAATGTTTTTGATAAATGTACGGATGCGTCCGCGACGAGCGCCATTAACTTCGGCCCGTTTTGCGTTCCGACGAATTCTTTTTTTTGCTGATGCGTGATCGGCCATTTTCTGCCCTTCTCAATTTTTAAAAACTTCAACCGTGGGGAACATAAAAACAGATACTCCGCCGGGATCGGAGAGTTTTACGCTTTGATGCGCCCCTTTGTCAAGATAAACCGTACAAAATATAATCTTTCTGGCGCTGTAAAGTTTTAGCGTGGTGCGACCATAATATGAACGACGCTGTAGCCGTCTTCTTTTTCAATCTGAATTTGGAGTCGCTCATTTTGCCGGGTAAAGAGATCCTCTGTCGTTCGTTCCCAACCAAGTTGCGGTAATGTGCTGTCATAAAAAGCTTCAATCGCCGCCGGAGCTACCGATTCTGTGGCGGCAGATGATTCGACAATCCGGCCTTCGGGTTTATCAAAGATAACCGTCTCATCTATCATTTCAAAAAGACCGGGCATCAGGGGAATGTCATTCAGATTTTCAAAAAAACGAGGCTCTGGCTGCGGATGGGTGTCCTGCGCCCATGAAATAGAGGGGCTTATGAGGAGAAGCAATGCGGAAAGCCCCGTACGGACAGCTGTAAAAAAGGATGTCTTTGGCATTTTATTCTCTCTTTGTTACGACAGTCATAGGGTCTATATGCGCATCCAGCCAGTTCATGCGCCAGTCCAGATGGGGGCCCGTCACTCGGCCTGTTGATCCGATAGCACCGATAAGGTTGCCTTGTTTGACCATTTGCCCTTCCTTTACGTTTAAAGCGCTCATATGCATCAAAGTAGACGTCAAGCCGTGACCATGGTCGAGGATCACAGTCTTGCCTGTATAGTACATGTCCGGATGAGAAAGGCGAATAATACCATCTGCCGGGGCGTAAACAGGCGTTCCTTCCGGGGCGGCCACATCAACACCGTAATGAGGCTGTTTCGGTTTGCCGTTGAGAATACGCCGGGAGCCATAGACCCCGGAAATAGGCCCCTCTGCCGGCCATAAAAAGCCGTTTAGGAAATAAGCCTGTCCGGTCTTGTGATTCCGGGCGTTGGCAACGGCTGTACGGTCTTTTGCAATGCGATCCCAGACACCTTCGGGCGGTGACACCATTTTGCCGGGTAGGCCGTCAATATGCTGAATGTCGTAGGTGCGTTGTTCTATATGCAGGGTTTTGCTTTCCGTTGTGCCGTCGGGGTAAATAAGAGTGATATGCGCTGTTTCAGGATAATCCCGGTCAAAGCCGAATATGAACGTACCGTTTTCTGTGAGGGGCAGCACGGTGCCTTCAAATGTGACCTTGGTGCCGGGTGTTGTTCGCCCGGTGATAAGTGCACCCTGCTTTAATTCTCCGGCCAACTCCAGTGCCTGTACCGGAAAAGAAAAGAGCAGGAAAACGGCCAGAAGAAAAATGTATCCGGTGCGGCGCATAAATAAGCTTCCTGACTATATATTGCGAATCTTCTACATTTTAGAGGGTCTTGTCCTTGTCCTGCAAAGGTAAAAAGAAAAAAGACCGGAGATATGTCCCCGGCCTTTTCTGTATCGCTTTATTTCGCATTGGTCGCAAAGAGGATTACATCATCCCCATGCCACCCATACCGCCCATATCAGGCATACCGGCAGCACCACCGGCGCCTTTATCGTCAGGCGCATCGGTTACCATGGCTTCAGTCGTGATCAGAAGGCCGGCAACAGAAGCGGCATCCTGCAAAGCTGTTCTTACAACCTTAACCGGATCGATAATACCCGCTTTCACCATGTCGCAATATTCACCAAGCTGCGCATCAAAACCGAAGTTTTTGTCTTTCTGGTCCAGCAATTTGCCGACAACGATAGAGCCTTCGACTCCGGCGTTTTCAACAATCTGACGTACAGGAGCCTGAATAGCACGGCGAATGATGTCAATTCCGACCTGTTGATCGTTATTGTCGCCTTTTAAACCCTCCAGACATTTTGTGCAGAACAGAAGGGCGGAGCCGCCACCGGCAACAACGCCTTCTTCAACGGCAGCACGTGTAGCATGCATGGCATCGTCAACGCGGTCTTTCCGTTCTTTCACTTCAACTTCTGTGGCACCACCAACACGGATAATAGCAACTCCGCCGGCCAGTTTGGCCAGACGTTCCTGCAGTTTTTCCTTGTCGTAGTCAGAGGATGTTTCAGCAACTTGGGCGCGAATTTGACTGCAACGAGCTTCGATTTCTTTTTTCTTGCCGGCACCGTCGATAACAGTCGTTTCGTCTTTGGTGATCTGGATTTTCTTACATGTACCCAGCATTTCAAGCGTTACGTTTTCAAGCTTGATACCCAGATCTTCAGAAATCACCTGAGCTCCTGTCAGGATGGCCATGTCTTCAAGCATGGCTTTCCGACGATCGCCAAAACCCGGTGCTTTGACAGCCGCAACTTTCAGGCCGCCGCGCAATTTGTTGACAACCAGTGTTGCGAGGGCTTCGCCTTCCACGTCTTCTGCAATAATCAGAAGCGGACGTCCGCTTTGCACAACGGATTCGAGAATAGGCAACATAACCTGCAGGTTGGACAATTTGCTTTCCTGCAAGAGAATGTAAGGGTTCTCCAGCTCGCAAATCATTTTGTCAGCATTCGTGATGAAATACGGGGAAAGATATCCGCGGTCAAACTGCATGCCTTCAACTGTCTCCAGCTCAGTCGCCATGGATTTTGATTCTTCAACCGTGATAACGCCTTCATTACCGACTTTATCCATCGCTTCAGCAATTTTTTCACCAATTTCAATGTCGCCATTCGCAGAGATGGTGCCGATTTGTTTGATTTCGTCGTTACTTTTGACAGCCTTGGAGCATTTTTCCAGCTCGGCAACAGCCGCGATGACAGCTTTATCCATACCACGCTTCAAATCCATCGGGTTCATGCCGGCAGCGACAGCTTTGCAGCCTGCTTCAGTCATAGCCTGCGCCAGAACTGTGGCGGTTGTCGTACCGTCACCCGCCTGATCATTTTGTTTTTTGGCCGCTTCACTAATCAGCTGGGCGCCCATATTTTCAAACTTGTCTTCCAGTTGGATTTCCTTGGCAACAGTTACACCGTCTTTTGTAATGCGCGGTGCACCATAGGGTTTGTCCAGCACAACATTGCGGCCTTTCGGTCCCAGCGTTACCTTCACAGCGTCAGCGAGTACATTCACGCCCCGCATCATTTTTTCACGCGCATCGGCGTGGAATTTTACTTGTTTGGCAGACATTATAATATTTCCTTTCAGTTTTAAAAATTCGATTACTACGCAGCAAGAATGCCGATGATGTCGGATTCTTTCATCACCATCAGCTCTTCGCCGTCAACGGTGATTTCAGTACCGGCCCATTTGGAAAAGATAACGACATCATCTTTTTTAACGTCCAGCGGGCGTACATCGCCATTATCATTGATGTGGCCGGTGCCAACAGCAACGATTTTGCCTTCCATAGGCTTTTCCTGTGCCGTGTCAGGGATGATGATCCCACCGGCTGTTTTCTCATCTTGTTCCACACGGCGAACAAGGACGCGATCATGTAAAGGACGGAATTTCATTCGTATTCTCCTTAAGTCTTTGTTTTTAAACAACTAAAAATCTATCATTAATAGTTTTTAGCACTTACCATTAGTGAGTGCTAATGACTTAGCGCAGCCACAGGGTAATATCAAGCTTTTATTGCGATATAACAAATTATGTGTATGGGCCTGTAAGGCCCGGTCCTTAAGTGTTTGGAAATAATCTTGTGTCATTATGGTATTTATAAAGGCAGAAAATTCTGCTATAATGGTCTGATATGGAACAAAAAAACAGGAGGTTTTTTACACATGCACGATTTTGAAGCGCAATTAATCAAAAATTACCGCCTGACGATGGCGGAGATTTTATATCATATGCCGGACCATCCGGATTTTTTGCAATCCTATATTTGGCAAGAGCTTGATATTTCTCCGCGCTTCCCTGTTCTGCACAGTTTTCTGGATTTCTGGAACCGGGAACTGGACGGCAAGCTGCATTCGGTCTACGTGGATGATAAAAAGATTATTACGCCCGGTGAGTGCCGGTTTGTTGGTGCTGAGCTTACATTACAATAGAAAACAAGAGAAACCCGTCAGGCTTGTTTCTGCTTTTCGCTGAGTCGTATACGGATGCCATAGGCTATCCCGGCTGTGGCAATGATCCCGGACATAATATCGAGCAAATCGCTCAGGAAATTGATTGTAAAATCTAGCTGGAGGCGTGCTGAGTCTTCCTGGCCGAATAACGGAAAGATGACTGAGATAAGCACATTGAAAAAGAAAAACACCGGCATAAAACAGACAAGCCATGTGCCTACCATGGCAAGAGAGGCTTTGTAGCTGCCTAGTTTGATAATAAATTTGCGGATCGGATAACCGACGGCGGCGGGGATGTGGAGCCATAAAAAGCGGAACGCCCATATGATAGAGAGTAATATAGTTGTTGTGACAATGAGATCCGTGGGTGACATATGCGCGCTGGGTGGCGTGTGGCCCATATCTTCTGTGGGTCCGTATCCTTGTGCGTAGACGATCGCAATAAGACCGGCGAGTAAAAACCGTATGAGCACATAGAACAGCATACCGCCCAATACGCCCTGTGCGCGATCTTGCAGCGAAGCCATATCTTTTTCCTGATTGCCGCTAAATTTGAAAGGCCAACGCTGTTCCAGAAAAACCAGGCGCACCAGATGCGCATACAGCCATCCTTCGGCAAAATAAGCAGGAAGAGAAATCAGAGCTTGCCGGATAAAATCCGTCTGCCAGCCCAGTGCTATAACGGTAATATGGCAGACAAACTTAATTAGGAAAGGAAAGGCGGCGAGGCGCATCAAGTAACGGCGTTCAGTCCATGCCAGTCTGTATCCAAATCCTGCTGCTTCGATAACGTCGAAAGAGGCCATAATGTTTTGGTTCTGTTTCGTTCCGGGTGAAAATAACTTACAAGGTTTCTCATTAGCACTTATCGGGCCGTTAGGCTACACCCAGCTTTTCGTGAATATCACTTGAAGATGTTGTGTACTGGAACCGTAACCTTTCGCCGGGGCGAGCATAATGAAAGGCTGCCTGTGCCATCAGGGCCGATTCATGGAAGCCGGATAGGATCAATTTTAATTTGCCGGGATAAGTGTTGATGTCGCCAATGGCAAAGATGCCGGGTTGCGATGTTTCAAATGTTTCCGTGTTCACAGGAATTAGGTTTTTTTCCAGAGCGAGTCCGAAATCGGCAAGTGGTCCCAGTTTCATGGTCAGGCCGTAGAACGGTAGCAATGTATCGCAGGCAATATCATACTCTTCGCCGTCTTTGGGTTTGACGGTCACCGCTTGTAATTGGGGTTTATCGCCTTTCAGACCGGCAAGCTGCGCAATTTGTAAATCCATTTTGCCGTCCGCGACAAGTGCCCTCATTTTCCCTTCACTGTCCGGCGCTCCGCGAAAGTCATCCCGGCGATGGAGGAGGGTTATCTTTTTTGCCACAGGCTGTAGGTTAATAGCCCAGTCCAGTGCGGAATCTCCGCCGCCCGCAATGAGAATATTTTTATCCTTGAAATCGTCGATTTTTCGGACGGCATAGAAAACGGAAGTGCCTTCATAGTCTTCCAGACTGGGCAAAGGCGGCTTCTTTGGTACGAAGGAACCGCCGCCTGCGGCGATAACAAGCGCGGGCGCTTCCAGTAAGATTCCCGTGCCGGTGGTTAATTGCCAGTGCCCGCTCTCCTGTTTCTTCAGGGTTTCCGCCATCTCGTTTAGGTGGAAAACAGGATCAAAGGGTTTAATTTGCTCCATCAGACGGTCCGTTAATTCCTGTCCCGTGATCACAGGGCAGGCCGGAATATCGTAAATCGGTTTTTCGGGGTATAACTCGGCACATTGACCGCCGGGCTTGTCCAGAATATCAATCAGGTGCGTTTTTAGTCCCAGCAATCCCAGTTCAAAGACGGCAAACAACCCCACCGGGCCAGCACCTATGATAATGGCATCTGTTTTATGATTTTGCGGTTCGCTCATGATAGCGTTATAAATCTCATGTGCTAATTGTCAACAGGATCTCAACGAAATGCCATCTATAATCAATGCGGAAAAGAAAATTGCAACCTGGCTTTATCTCTGCTGCTTTATGGTTTTTGCCATGGCTGTTGTCGGGGCCGTGACACGTCTGACGGAGTCAGGGCTTTCTATGGTCGAATGGCGGCCTTTGATGGGCTGGATTCCTCCTTTGGCAGAGCAGGAATGGCAACGCGTCTACGGACTATACCGGGAGAGTCCTGAATTTGCGCATAAACATTCATGGATGGAAATAGGTGATTTCAAAAAGATATTTTTCTGGGAATGGTTTCACCGTTTAATCGGCCGTTTAATCGGTGTCGTTTATGCTGTGCCGCTTTTGTGGTTTTGGATAAAGGGGCAGATTCCGGCGGGATATAAATGGAAATTATCAGGCTTGCTCCTTTTAGGCGGCGCGCAGGGAGTCCTCGGATGGTATATGGTGACAAGCGGTCTGATTGATCGCCCGGATGTCAGCCATTTTCGCTTGGCCGCTCATTTGGCATTGGCGCTTCTTATTTTTGCACTGATGTGGTGGGTTGCCCTGACATTGAGGGAACACAAAACGCCCTTGGTTGCTGTGTCCCGGTTTTCTCTTCTGCACGGTCTGACGGCATTGGGCCTTCTGTCTGTCACCATTATCTGGGGCGCGTTCACAGCCGGTCTTGATGCCGGGATGATCTATAACAGCTTTCCCCTGATGGATCAGTCTTTCATGCCGCCGGAGCCGTTGAATATCTTGAAAGAACAGAGTTGGGTACAGTTCACACACCGCTGGCTGGCCGTTTTAACGGGATTGACCATTTTGTTATTTGCGTGGCGTACGCGGCTATGGCCCCCGGCGATTATGGTTTCCTTACAAATCGGGCTGGGTATTGCAACTCTTCTGGGGCAAGTTCCCGTCCCGTTAGCTGCCTTGCATCAGGCCGGCGCGATTGTCCTTTTGGCGCTGATGCTACAGGCTCTTCGTAAAGTGAAAAACGGCCTATCCTGATGTTTTATCGCCATTCCCAAATAAAACAAGACTCCTTCATTGATACAGGATCATATCCCTCATATTCATTCGGGATGACGGAGACTATATCAGGCGGCTTTTTTCTTGGCGACCGCTTTAGATCCTGAGTCCGTATTGACCATTTCTATCGTCCGGGTCGGGAACGGAATGGTAATGCCGTCTTTATCCAGAGCCTCTTTCAGAGCCTTGTTCATGTCGGCTTTTACAGAGGCAAAATCTTCCCGCTTCGTCCATATGCGCGCGGTCAGATCAATGGCAAAATCACCCATATTGCTGACCATGATCAACGGCTCTTTGCCTTCTTTGGTCAGAATCCGTTTTTCTTTATCCAGCGTTTTTTGAACGGTTTTGAAGGCTTTGTCGATATCATCGTTATAGCTGATACCCACGATGATATCCTGACGCCGTTCGCTGTTGCGGGAGAAATTATGAATGTCACCGCCCCACATCCGGCTGTTGGGAACAAAGATATAAACATTATCCGGTGTGGCCAGTTCCGTGCCGAACAGGCCCAGAGCTTTAACCGTACCACTGACGCCGCCTGCTGTAATAAAGTCGCCGACTTTAAAGGGGCGCAGGATTAAAAGCATGGTCCCTGAAGCCACATTACTAAGTGTGCCCTGCAAAGCCAGACCGATGGCCAGACCGGCGGCACCAAGGACAGCCAAAAGGCTGGCCGTTTGTACGCCGAATTGGCCCAATACCGTGACAAGAGCAACGGTCAGTATGACGTATTTGGCAAAACCGCTAAGGAAGCCGGCCAGCGTATCATCCAGTTTTTTGATGCTTTTGATACGGTTGCTGAGCCAGTTACCGATCATGCGTCCGGCGATCAGAATAATGGCGGCACTAAGAAGGCGCATACCCCATTCCAGCAAAAGCGGTGCGTTTTCCATTATTTGTGGTGCTTGCTCAACAATAATTGACGGTATCTGATCCTGCATGATTTATAATCCTCATATTATTTATGATTTTGTGAATAAGGGAGCTACTTATAAGGGTTTTTGCTCGTCCTGACAAGAAGTCTGATCGGGGTGCCCGGCAGATCAAAATCATCCCGTAGATTGTTGATAAGATAACGCTTGTACGTATCGGGCAAATCTTTGGGTTTTGAGACCCATAAAGCAAAGGTAGGCGGACGGCTTTTTATTTGTGTGATATAGCGCAGTCTGTTCGGGCGTTTTTTTGTCAACGGGGCCGGATGATGACTTTCCATCGCCGATAGCCATCTGTTGAGTTTCCCGGTTGATGTACGTTTGTTCCAAGTCATGTACGCTTGTAGAACGGTTTTCATCAGCCCGTCCGTATTTTTTCCGGTCAGGGCCGAAATTGTCACGATAGGAACATCGCGTATCTGCCCCAGAGAACGGGTCAGGCGATCATGAAGATTAGCCAGTGTTTCTTTTCTGTCTTTGACACTGTCCCATTTGTTGACGGCAATGACGAGCGCCCGCCCTTCCTCTACAATATGTTCGGCAATCAAGAGATCCTGTTTTTCCATGAGTTCATTGGCGTCCAGAACCAGAACGACGATTTGAGCTAGCCGTATAGCGCGCATGGAATCTTCCACGGACATTTTTTCGATTTTATCTATAACTCTTGATTTGCGGCGCATGCCTGCCGTATCAACGAGGCGGAATGTACGATTATTATGCTTCCATTCCACGGCAATCGCATCGCGTGTAATGCCGGCTTCCGGTCCGGTCATCGTGCGTTGCTCGCCGAGAAGAGAGTTTAAAAGCGTGGATTTACCGACATTGGGCCGCCCGACAATCGCGAGTTTTAGCGCTTTGACGTCCTCGTCTTCTTCTTTCATGCCTGCTGCAAAGTCGTAGTCCTGCTGCCCTTCCAGCTTATCCAGATCATCGCCGGATAGCTTGGCGAAACTGTTATGCCCGCCGTCGTCCTCTTGTTCTTCGGCAGGAAAATGAGGCTTTAATATGTGATATAAATCATCAAGTCCGTGACCATGGGCGGCGGAAAGCATGATGGGCTCCCCTAAACCCAGACTGTATGACTCGGCAACGCCGGCCTGTACGACCCTTTCGTTCTCGCATTTATTAACGCCCAGCAGGACGGGAATTTTTTGTTTACGGAGCCAACGCGCAAAATGAGCGTCAAGCGGTGTAATACCGGCTCGGCCATCCAGCAGAAACAAAACGGCATCAGCCTGTTTCAGCGCGGCTTCAGTTTGCTGGCGCATGCGGCCTTGAATAGAATCATCGAAAGCTTCTTCCAGTCCGGCTGTATCAATAAGACGTATCTGTTGGTCGAACAGATAGCCTTCGGCTTCCCGCCAGTCGCGTGTAATGCCCGGTGTATCGTCGACAATCGCCAGCTTCTTTCCGGCCAACCGGTTAAAAAGCGTAGATTTACCGACATTGGGCCGGCCTACAATCGCAAGGGTAAAGGTCATGGGGTGTGTGCCTTATCTATCTATAAGCCATTAAGGTGCCGTCTTCGGCCAGAAGATAGAGCGTGTTGCCTGTGACAATCGGGGCAATGGCAATGGATTCATCGGTGGACCATTGCCTTATGGTCTGACCTGTTTCAGGCGTGACCTCAACAATTTCACCGTTTGTTCCGGCAATAATCAGGCGGCCGCCAGCCAGGACAGGCCCGCTCCAATATATGGGGTCCTCGCGGTCATCGGGGTCTTCAAAACGGGCCAGTTCATTAACCCAGCGGATCACGCCGTTATCACGGCCCAAAGCGACAAGCTCATTCTCGGTAGAGATTACAAATAGATGATTTCCTGCGACCCACGGTGTTTCCGAGCCGCCGATTTCCCGCTGCCATATACGTGTTCCTGTGCGCTCGTCGATTGCTAGCAGGCGTCCGCTGAAGCTTATGGCGATGACAATGCCTTTGTCCATGACAGGGAGGCCGCGAATATCAGACAATCCCGCGAGTCCGCCGATGCTGCGGAAAGCGGCCAGATTTTCGGCCCAGGCAATGGAACCGTTTTCAACGCGCAAGGCAAAAATTTCACCGGATGAAAAGGCCGGGATAACAATATCCCTGCTGGCAGCAGGACTGGCCGCGCCGACGAGTCCTGCTGTTTCGCTGATTCCGGTATGTTCCCACAAAACTTGTCCGTCTGTAACGTCCAGAGCCAGAAGACGGTTATCAAGAAGGGATACGAAAAGCCGTTCTTCCATGACGGTCGGGGCGGCACGTGACGGCGCAGGGATTTTAACGCGCCAGATCAGTTTACCGTCAAGAGGTGACAGGGCCAGAACTTCGTCATAACCTGTTGTGACATAGAGCTGGCCTTTGGAGTAGGAAAGCCCGCCGCCGATAACCGGATCGTCTTCGTCCGGGTCGCTGACATCCACGTGCCAGAGACGTTCACCGTCTTTAACGGAGAAAGCCGAAAGCGTCGAACGTGTATCCAGTGTAAAAATTGTGCCGTCAACAACAATGGGTTGGGCAGTTAAGGGTAATTCTTTGGAAGAACCGCGGCCGATACTCACTGTCCATACCTGTTCCAGTTCGCCACTATTCAAAGCCAGATGCTGCATGGAATGGTTAGGGTAGCCACCGGCCTGGGGCCAGAATTCATTACGCCATGCAGGCGGGGCGATAAAGCCCTGCGCGCTCAAAGCAGCACTATCAGGTTCCAGATCGCGTTGCAGTTCAAGAATGGAGATGCGTTCCCCCTCCAGTGGCGGCGCGTCTTCGCTGCCGAACCAGTCAAGTGCAGAGCAAGCCGACAAGGCAAGGACGGCACAAAAAAGAGAGAGGGTCCTTACGAGTTTCATCATCCTTCCGGTTCCTCTTTCTGTGTTTCCGGCGGCGTCTGACTCTCCATAGCGGCTATTTTTATGTTATAGAGATGGTCCAGCGCCTGCGCCCGGTCTTTAAGAGATTGAGAGGCGTTATTATTGGGCATCAGGATGACAGCAAGATACTGGCGCGCCGTTTCGTAGTCTTCCAAATCATGGGCCGTGATCAAAGACGCTTGCAGACGGGCATGGAATTGCCAGCTCTTGTCTTTGTTTTCCCACAGTGGCTGCAATTGTGTCAGCAAGGCTGCTGTGTCCGTCTTCTTATGAGGAAGGGTCCATTCCAGCTTAACAGCCATCAGGGTTGCCAGTCCCCGGAAGGGCTCCGGCATATTCCCGGTGTTGGCGGCCTGTTTATAATGGCTCAGTGCTTTTTCATTCTGGCCGTCCCGCGTCAGAAGACCGGCGGCGGTTAAATGAGCAATGGCCTGATGTCCCGGACGGAGACTATGCGTAATATTCGCCAGCGCCGCGGGTATGTCTTCGGTATCAAGGGCGCTCATAATAGCTGTGGTCTGGGCGGTGTTAGTTTTAGCGTTCCATGCCTGCCAGCCGTTAATCAGGCCTGTAAACAGTACGATCAAAATAGCAGTCGCAATGATATAGGAACCGTATTCTTTCCAGATTTGCTCCAGACGCTCCTGCTTTATAGATTCTTCTACTTCATGGATCAGGTCGTTGCTCATGATTTCCTGCCAGCCTTTGTTATGTTCCAATGGAGGGTATATTAGCCAAAATCAATCGCAATGCCAGCGATAAAATCGTCTCATTCCAAAAGAACTCGACTATAGAATGGGCTTTGGAGCCGCTTCCTTTTTTGAAAGTATTATTTTTTCGCCGGAAGGCTGTGCCTCGGGCGTGTCAAGGAAAGGGATATGCGCAAGGCCGATCAGTAATCCGCCAACGATCAGAA